>DASWXS010000597.1:0-3731 GCA_036405375.1 Bacteroidia bacterium | reverse complement strand
CAATCTTATTTATTACACAGGCATATAATGCAATTGTCTTTATTTAGCAAAGGCTTTTTCTTGTGTTTCCTATTCCAAAAACATCGAAGTGCATGCTCATCGGTTCGGTTGATTGAACCCGGATGTAAAAATTTAAGCGATTATCCTATTTTATTTTCTTATCGTAATTAATCAAAAACACATTATGTTGAGATCCATATTTATTTTATTAGTACTTATAGTTTGCAGTACTCCTTTATTTGGAACAAAAAGGTATTGGATTGCAACTTCAACAGGTAACTGGAATTCCACAGCAAACTGGTCTGCCACATCGGGAGGTACAGGAGGAGCTTCTGTACCCACTACTTCTGACTCTGCTTATTTTGATCCACAGGGATATGGAGATTGTACTATAAATGATACGGTGAATGTAAAATTTCTTAGCATAAGCGGAAAAAATGGTGGTTATGCCGGGCAAATTACCCAGGGTAATTACAAAATTACGGTTGGATCAAGTGGCTTGGCTATGTCATCCAGTTCTGGTACGTTTACAGGGAACACGAGTACAACGCTATATCCTATTGTTATCAATGGTCCTTTCACATTAACTTCAGGGTATTTTGCTCAAAATGCGTTTACATTCACTGTCAACGGCACATTTACACAATCGGGAGGTACTTTTGCTGCAGCCGGAAAGCTCCAGTTCAGGGGCAATGTGACCATGACAGGTGGAACATTTACTGCCGGAACAGGTATCGCCAATATAAATGGAACCAGGACCATTAACGCTTCAGGAAAATCATTTTATAAATTCGTTTTTTTACCCGATGCTTCCAATGCATGTGTAATAACTGTAAGCAATGATTTTAATGTTACGGATAGTTTGATCTATGGCGGAACAACAAATCCAATTATTGTAAACGGTCCTGGAAAAAAAATTAATGCATCGGGACACATAGCTATTACCAATACAGTTACGGCAGGTGGAGGTACTGCAATACTGAACATTATGGGGGCAACCAGTAAAACGCTTACAGGAAGCGGTACAGCATTGGGAGGTGCTTTAGGTAATGTTACCATTGCAAAAACTTCTTCTTCCTATACAACTACACTTGCAAGTACCATTACCGTAGCTGGTAACCTTACTTATACATCCGGTGTTATTACTCCCGGAAGTTCTTTGGTAGTGCTTACCAATAACTATGATGGTACAAGTTATTCCAGTAAAATTACAACTTCGGGTGATTTTACTACATTTAATTCCAGCCGCCTCGCCAATTTAACCTTTTCTCCAAGTGCAGCCTTAACTGATTCTATCCCATCTGGTGATACACTTACTGCAACAGGGACACTTACATTGGCAGGTGGATCGAACAATCTTACTCTTAAAACAGGGAAGATTATCGGAGAAGGCCACATTACAGTAACGAACACAGGAACCGGTGGTGGAGGTGATGCTACTCTTATTGTTAAGGGAACAGGCTCTCAAACTTTAACAGGAAGCGGAACTTCATTAGCAGGTAAATTGTGTCATGTAAATATTAATAAACCATCAGGAACATTAAGTTTAAGCAGTATTATTACGTTCGCCGGTGATTTAATAAAAACTACTGGTTCCATAAGTGTTGGGACATCAACTTTAGTAATGGCAATTAATACATCAACTACTATTTCTGGGGCATTAAGTACATATAACCTTATATTGAACCCGGTTAATACAAGCACGCTAACCATTTCTAACGCAGTAAGTATTTCAAACCTAATCACTATACAAGGCGGTACAAATCCCTTAGCTATAAATACAGGTACTTTAACAGTAACAAAAAATATTACAATAACCAATACTGCAAGTTCAGGAGGAGGTACTGGTACAATATATATAGTTGGGGGTGCTGCTCAAACAATTACCGGGACATCCTCGGGCACAATGCCTCTTTGTAATGTTGAAATACAAAAATACAATAGTGGTACATCTAATGCTTTAACACTTACTGATAAAACTACTATAGGCGGAAATTTGTCATTTATAGGTTATGTATGGGATAGCCCACCGATGGGGCAAAAATGGTACTCAATGAACACGGGCACGTTTGAGGTGCTGGGCGATTTGAATTTTAATCATGCAGACGGCTCCTGGCTTGTTGGAGGTAGTGCTATTATTGAATTAAAGGGTAGCACCAACGTATCTGTTACCGGATATTCGGCTGCTACACAAACTGCTGCAGGAGTTTTACCTTCACTTAAAATCAATAAAACCAATTCGACTTACACTGTTACATTAAATGATAATATTCCTATTCAGGGAAATTTAACGTATTCGGCAGGAACGGTTAGTTCCGGAACTTCAACAGTATATATGCATGCTGATGGGGCAACGAGTTATACATTGAATATGGGAGCTCAACCTCTTAATAATTTAAAAGTAGGAAATGGAAATACCACGACTACCGGTAAAATAAACTTAGGAGCTAACCTATATCTTAACGGAGGTTTTGAATTGCTTGGATCATGGACCAACAGGACAGGCGCAGCAACTGCAGTTGGAAAATTTGATGCTGGCGCATATAATATGGATGTGAAAGGTGATTGGACAAATAATACCGGAAGCAGTGGAGGCTCGAATTTCACACCTGGCACAGGAACAGTAATTTTTTCAGGAAGTACCGCATTGCAATATATTAATGGAAGTCCAACCAGTCAGACGTTTTATAATATAGAATTGGCGAAGTCAGCTCTTGCCAAAACAATCCAGGTTGCGGGAAGTATTACTACTTTAAGTGCAAATAAACTAACACTTACATCGGGTCTTTTTATACCACCAGCTACAATGAATTTAACTGCTACAACTGGTTCTTGTATAGTGTTGGAGACCAATGGAATGTTAAATAACGGCTCAGGTAATATTATTAATGTGAGCAGCGACTGGACCAATAATGGAGGTCTGTGTGGTGTTGGAAGCAGCCATGTAAAATTCATAGGAAGTAAAAATCCACAGTATATTAATGGAACGGGTACACAATCTGATTTTTATGATTTCACGGTGCAAAAAGATGCAGGTACCTTGCTTACAACTGGCGGAAGCATTACAACAATCCAAACCAATAACCTGGTGCAAACTACCGGTAATTTTACAGCGCCGGCTAATTTGTATATGCAAATGGGTACCACTGCTTCATTGACAATATCAGCAGGTACGTTTACGGCAGGATCGCAAACTAGGGTAAATGGTAACTTCACCAACAATGCAGCGACACAAAATTTTGTTGCCGGTACTGGCACGATTACTTTTACTGGTACAGGATCCCAATCGATAAACGGAACTAATGATACTCTTGATTTATACAATGTAGTTGTAAACAAAACTGCAGGCACTTTATTGTCTGCGGGTGGTAGTGTAACTACAATTAAAACAAACAACGTTACATTAACAATGGGGAATTTTACAGCACCGGCAACATTAAATATGAATGCGGGAACAACATCTGCTCTCACCATCACCACCGGTACATTGACAGCTGGTTCAGCAATTAATATTACAGGGAACTGGACCAATAATGCAGGAACAACCAATTATGTTGAAGGAACAGGTTTAGTTAAATTTACCGGAACAGGAACTCAAACAATAAATGGAACAACAGCAACGCAGGAATTTTATAATGTTGAAATAGCCAAAACAGGCGGCACATTACTTACTACAGGAGGAAGCGTAACAACGTTAAAAACAAATAACATAACACAAACCACAGGGAACT
>DASWXS010000596.1:0-7011 GCA_036405375.1 Bacteroidia bacterium | reverse complement strand
TCGTTTATAACTTCATCTGTTTCTTCAATTGGAGTTATCTTTCTCGATAAGCCCGGAAGGTATTTACTTCTATAGTCGAATAGCTCTTTCCCTTTGCGGATCTCTGTTGGAGGAAGTGCTATTGCTTTTCCTTTTTCGTCTTCCACTACTATACAACTGAATTCTTTTCCTTCAATAAAACCTTCAATCAATACAGTGCTTTCACCATCCAAGGCCTCCACTACAAAGCCTTCATGTTTCGAGGCGTGAGTATTTAAATAGGCAATCAGCTCATCGGGGTTATAAATAACCTCATTGTTGATCTTCACCGGAATCCCCATACCTTCACGGATATCAGCAAGCGTATGTATATATACGCTCTTTGCATCATCGTTCATGGCTATCCATTCCTTACTGTCTACCCAGCGGGTGAATAATGCTTTCTCAACAGCTTCCATAAATTTGAACTGGCTGTCTTCAGATAAAATGGTAACACCAATCGATGATCCCTGGTTGGCAGGTTTGATCACCATCGGGAAACCAATTTCCTGTTTTGCTTTTTCCCAAAGATTTTTTTCTGTTCCATTGATCCAGGCATTTCTATCGATACTAAAGAAAGCAGGAGAGTTGAAGCCTGCATTCACCATCAGTTTTTTCTGTACACTTTTGTCGATACCAATTGCTGAAGGAAGGATACCTGAACCTGAATAAGGGATCTGTAAATACTCCAGTAATCCTTGTATTTTACCATCTTCACCATAAGGACCGTGAAGACATAAAAAGGCAAAGTCGAAAAGCTGTTTGAATTCAGTTACATTTACTTTCTTCCCGATCTTTTCTATAAGTTTATTTTGTTCAGCTTCACTGAGGTTGCCCAAGTTTTCAGCATAATATTGAAAGTCGCTTTCGTTTGCTGGCAAAAACTCTACCGGGGGATAAAAATCACGTATGGTTCCCTTGTACACGAAATTCCAGTCGAGCAGCACAAAATTCCCGAACGAATCCACAAAAAGAGGAACAGCCTCAAAGATCGATTTATTGAGGTTATCATACACCGTTCTTCCCCCTGCAAATGATATTTCACGTTCTTTTGAACGCCCGCCGAATATAATACCTACACGAATTTTGCTCATAGTTCTTCCGAATTTAACATATCAAAGATAAAACACCGCAAAGGTCGGTATTAAAGCAGTCCCGAATATAATCAACGGGTTTATTAACAGTTTTTAGCTGTGGGGATCCATTTGTCAGGAATGGGTTGAATTGGGGAAATTTGTTAAAACCGCTGAATCGGCAAATGCTTTTTGGCTAAATTGTTTCAGGATTCGCTGGCTTTTGCTAAATTTGATAAAAGCCCTCCCCATGATTAAAAAATTACTTATTCTGCTTTGCCTGGTGGCAACTATGAATATAAACGCACAATGTCCGGCCGGACAAGCCTTAGTTGTTGTAAGTATTGTCCCCGATCAATTCCCGAGTGAGACCACCTGGAACCTGAAAGATCTTTCGGGTGTAGTCCTGGCTGCAGGTAATTCAACGGGAGGTTCGGTATGTGTTGATACCAGCAAGTGTTTACTATTTACTATCCTTGATACATATGGAGATGGAATTTGCTGCAATTATGGAAACGGATCATATACTGTTACCTATGGAGGTAATGTAGTGGCAAGTGGTGGTCAGTTCGGGCGGAGCGAAACCACAAGTTTTCATTGTCCTCCAGGAAGTACATGCTCACAAGCCATTGTAGCGGATACGGGTAACTATACGGCTCCATTACATAACTGGTGGTATGAATTTCAGCCAACAGTTAATGGTATGTATGAGATCACCACTTGTTTCCCATCAAATACATGTGATACAAAATTATGGGTTTATTCAGGCTGCAACGGAAATATAAATGAAACCAATACAGGTACAGAATATTATAATAATAACAATCCGGGTTGTGGTATAAAGGCTGTAATAACGGCGGCAATGACGGCGAATACAACCTATTATATCCGTGTGGGCGATTCGGTGAATGCATGCGGCGCTTCTCCTATAGATTTTGCAATTAATTATATTGGAGGTATTGTGGGATGTATGAATTCAAGTGCCTGCAATTATAACCCGCTTGCAACTGTATCGGGACAATGTTATTTTTCGCCGGATCCACATTGCGTTGGCCCGGATCTTATTGTAGACCAGCAACGCATTGCCAACTCATTAATTATTGGAAATACTACAGCTACTAATTGTGAAGTGGTGGAAGGATGCCTGGCAGGTTATGGCAACCGTACTATTTTGAAATTCGATACTCGTATTGAAAACATAGGACAATGGGATTATTACATTGGAAACCCAACCAGTAACCCTGGACAGTTCAGTACTGTTAACTGTCATGGGCATACGCATTATGAGGGTTATGCTGATTATATCTTATATAACTCTCAGGGTGATGCATTGCCAATTGGAAGAAAGAATGGGTTTTGTGTGATGGATCTCTCTTGTCCTGCCGGAATCCCTACCCAATATGGTTGCAGCAATATGGGAATCACGGCTGGTTGCGCAGATATTTACTCTTCGGGTTTAAGTTGCCAGTGGATCGATATCACAGATGTTGATACCGGATTTTATACCCTGGCCGTGAAAGTAAACTGGGATCAGTCTCCTGATGCACTCGGTCACCACGAAACAAACTACATAAATAATTGGGCACAGGTTTGTATTCATATTGGTGAAACAGCAGGCGTGAAGAATTTTTATGAGGTTCCTAATTGCCCTGCTTATGTAGACTGTGCCGGAACACCATTCGGTAATTCGGTTGTTGATTGTAATGGTAATTGTGGCGGTGGAGTAAAACGAGGCGACCTGGATAATAATTCATTGCAACAAACTGCTGATGCACAAATGTACGTTTCCCAGATATTGAACACTACTTCAACAGTTTCTTCCTGTACTGATCTCAACGCAAATGGAACAATAACGGTATTTGATGCAGCATTGGTAAATCAGTGTGCACGTCATGGAGCAGGCAATAATGTTCTTTGCAGTTTCCCGCGTGGGGCAAACAATCCTACGGAAGTGGCAATATTTGGAATCGAAAACCTGGATGTACAGAGCCAATTTTTTGATATTACCATTACTAACCCGAACAACCAGGTGCTTGCTTATGAGTTTACCATCAGTGGCGCACAGATCCTGAATGTACAAAATATGATACCGGTATCTGATTATCCTATAACTCCTGAATTTACAGTAGGTGGCAATAAAGTAATTGGCATCTCTTATATTGATTCGGCCATTAACAAGAAGTTTGTACCTACCAAACTATGTCGTATTTATTATTCGGCATTAACCGACTCTTCGATTTGTATTGCGAATGTTATTGATGTGGTAAATAAGGATTTTGAATCTATTTCTACAGAAATAGGTGATACCTGTTTGCAGGTTCCTAATTCGGTAAGCGTGAAGACTTATGTAAACGGAAACAATTTTATAATCACGCCAAACCCTGCTTCCGAATCAATAACAGTGAAACCGTACTTCAGAGGCGCAAGCTACCTGAAATATTCGATTGTTGATCTTACGGGAAGGGAAGTGATAAAAGGAAGCCTGAAACCACAATTCGAAGATCAGCAGTTGGATGTTACTATGCTTGCAAACGGCATGTATACCATCAATATCGAATCTGATTATGGAACAGTTGGCAAAAAACTTATCATAAAACGATAAGTTTTATGATGAATTCTATGCTGCTTAACGCGACTTACATTCATTTCCTGCATACTTGTAAACACGGGCCTGATTTATTTCAGGACCAGGCGCAGGTTTTTTTCGCAAACAACATCTAAAGGTGATCAGGACTATTTGTGAGCGAAACACTTTTCATACAATCTCTTAAGGAGGGGAATAAGGAAGCCTTCCGGATTTTGGTGAATGATCTTAAAGACAAGGTGTTCAATACTTCTGTCAGCATGCTTCAAAATATGGAGGACGCGGAAGACATTACGCAGGAAGTATTCATAGAAGTATTTAATTCTGTAAAAAATTTTAAAGGTGATGCTAAGCTGTCTACCTGGATCTACAGGATCACGGTAACAAAATGCCTCGAACATCAGCGGAAGAAAAGCAGGAAAAAACGTTTTGGTTTTATGCAAAGTCTCTTTGGAGAAAGTGACAAGCCATCGCGGGATATCCCACACTTTTATCACCCCGGAGTTCAGCTGGAAAATAAGGAGCGGGCTTCTATACTCTACCTGGCTATTGATCAATTACCCGAGCGTCAGCGTACCGCGTTTATCCTGAATAAAACGGAAGACCTCAGTTATGCAGAGATTGCGGAGGTTATGGAGATATCATTGTCGTCGGTAGAATCGTTGCTGGTAAGGGCAAAACAGAATTTACAGGAGCATTTGAAGGAGTATTATACAAAAAACGAAAAATAGCGCAGGTTTTTAAACCAAATAACATCTAAATGAATATGCAAATGGAAGATGCGAATATTGAAAAAACATTGAACAGTCTCGACGGGATCAACCGCCCGGTTGCAAGCGACCACCTCGTAGAACGAATTATGAAGGGTATTGAAAAGGCCGAAGCAACTGTTGTAGAAATGTCCCCTTTTCAGCGCTGGTCGATAGCTGCAGGTATTTTCCTGCTGATCACTTTAAATGTGCTTACTGCAACCCGGTACTCTTCTCCCGGGAAGAAAGCAGAGAGTGCTTTTGTGCAGGAGTATTTTTCATACATGAACAATCAATATTAGGAGCATGAAAGGAGAAAAATTTTTAAAGCAGATCATCGCTGTGCTGGTTCTCATCAACGTGGCAACGCTTTCCTACATGTGGTTGAAGAACGGAGACCGCAGGGGTAGAGGAGAAGGAGCACTGGAGTATCTTACCAATGAATTGCAGTTGAGCGATGAACAACAAAAGCAATTTTCCGTTTTGCGAAAAGAACATAATGAAGAGCATAAGCATTACAGGCAAAAAGGGAAACAGCTGCACGATGATTTTTTCGCGTCTTTAAAAGTGGATGATTCTGCGTTAACAGAAAAAATAGCCGATTCCATTTCGGTATTTCAAAAGCAGCTGGAACTGTCTACTTTTTATCATTTTAAGAAAATCCGTGCACTTTGCACAGAAGATCAAAAGAAAAAATTTGACAGCTTGATCCAGGAAACAATGAAAAAGATGGCCCCGCCTCCTCCCGGGCACATGGGACCACCGAAAGACAGGGAATAAATTATTTTTAAGATGAGCGCAGGTAATTTATAAAAGCAGCATCTAAAGAATAAACAAACCGAAAACAGTATGAAAAAAACATTGATCCTTTCCGCATTAACCATCAGTGGCCTTGTGGCTGTTGCCCAAACCAACCCGGCTATTACGGCGTGGTTGCAAAACACCACTATAACCGGAAGACATTATGTGTCGGGGAATTCTACTCCAATAAATGATTCTTACCTGGCTAATTGCCAAACGGTACAGTATTCTGCCAACAATGTATATGTGAGCACGAAAGGAATTCCCTCTTATGTGGTGGGCCCTTACCTGGATGGAAACCCGAGCCAGGCTACAAATCAGAATGCTATATTCAAATTTCCATTAAACCCTGTGCAAAATACAGGCACACTTACCTCTACTTCAGCAGGAAATATCGGAGTGTTTATTAACGGAGTTGCCTTGTTCGATTACAGGGATGGCGTATCATGGAAAAACAGTTCCAATGCTGAAGCAGGCGGGCCATTGGGAAGCACTGGCGACGGTGTTTGGAACAGGGATGCTGTTGTAGCAGAAAAAGTTGGATTTGATTGCGCTAAAGGGCATCCTGCGATGGGTAATTATCATCACCATCAAAATCCAAGCGCATTTAAACTGGATTTAAATGTTATTTCTACTATATGTAATTTGTATGATTCTGATGGTTTGTATGGAATCGACAGCACACAACATTCTCCACTTATTGGTTTTGCATACGATGGCTTCCCTATTTATGGTGCGTATGGATATAAAAATGTAAATGGAACAGGTGGAATAGTTCGCATTAAATCAGGTTATTCATTAAGAAACATTACAGTAAGAACACATTACGCAGATGGTACAAATGTTACGGACGGGCCTGCTGTTACCTCTACCTATCCGTTGGGCCGCTATAGGGAAGATTATGAGTTTATTTCGAACGCGCAACCTGATTACCTGGATGAGCATAATGGAAGATTTTGTGTAACACCGGAATATCCTTCAGGAACATACGCTTATTTCTGCACAGTAGATGCGAACTGGAATTCAGCTTATCCTTATGCAGTGGGACCAACTTTCTACGGAGTGAAATCAGCTGCTAAAGTTACTTCCATTGGTGAAACGGTTACAACATATACGCCTCCAACGGTTGGGGTATCAACTGCTTTATTGGAAAATACAGATATTGCAGTATTCCCGAATCCTGCCAGCGATCTTATCATGATCCAGGTCAACGACCTCAATAAAGAAAACGTTGATATCGAATTATATGATCTCAGTGGGAAGCTGGTAGAGAAAACAGTTGTTTACCAGGGAACCACGATTGCTTACTTTGATGCAAGTAAGTTGAGCACTGGTGTGTATACCATAAGAATAATTAAGGGTAGTGATGTTGTTGCGAAGAAAGTCGTAATACGAAACAATTAAATATCTCGACTTTAATGAATGCCCTGTTCTTAAAAAGATACGGGGCATTTGTTTTTATAGCAAGATTACTTTCTGTAGCTTTTGTTCCTGTTCAATGTAAATGAAATTAATAATGGCATTTAGTTGTTCCGAATTGAACGCGCGTAATTGTTTGAATGTATAAGTACTTTCACCGGAGCTGATGATGGTTGCAAGCAGCTCATTTCGGTTGTTATCTTTTTCTGAAGAGGGTTTGCTGAACATAGTAATGATGCTTTTTAATTCCATTTTCTGGTTAATTTGGAAAGTTGGTGTTATTGTTTTTTAATCTGTTATAAATGTTAAGGAACAGGTTGTCGATGATCTTTCGTAATTCGTTTATGTTCATGCCCGATAGCTCTTC
>DASWXS010000595.1:0-3671 GCA_036405375.1 Bacteroidia bacterium | reverse complement strand
AATGGATAATCTTTTCCATCTATAGTTACTGAAAAGTAAAACTTCGGTAAGGGCCATACATTATTTTGAGCTTCGCCTGCCATGTGTATTAAGTATTTGGGTTAGTAGATTTAAGATAATTGTATTTGTTGCTTGAATGATATTTCTATGAATTCGGCAGGATGAGTAACCGCTACCAAAACAGCTACATCAAGATAACCGTCAAGAATATCCTGCGCGGTCATTGTGCTGCCTAAACCAACATTTACACTAAATGCTTCTTCGGGTTTAGCACCTGCAAGTCCTCCCTGCTTCCAGATATTGGTAAGGAAGTTTTCTATTTCGCTTTGTAAGTTTGACCACGTACTTGAATCATTTGCCTGGAACACATAATTACGTGCTGCCAGTTTAATGGATTGTTCGATCATGATCAATGTTCTTCTTACACTTATATATCTCCAATCCTGGCTGTTACCTTCCAATGTACGTGCGCCCCATATCAATACGCCTAACCCTCTGAACGAGCGGATAGCATTAACGGATTTTCCACTTATAGGATCAACATTCATATTATCCTGTAACAGATCATCAATAGTGAGTACCGGTGATTGTACGGCGTTTAAGCTCACATTAGCCGGAGCTTTCCAAACTCCCTGTGTACCGTCTACCATACAGATACAACCTGCAACAGCTGGTGTAACCGGAAGACAGTTTACTTTCTGAGATAAGGTCTGCATGATGCTTTGATAATTCGGACTGATTGATAATAAAGCATTATGAATTCTTGTAAGGGTGGTTGCAGTAACCGGTGGGGCGCCAGCGGCTGGTTTTAACTGACCCAATAATTTGTTTACATGAGCCAATATAACAGGGTCTGTATCCAATAATGCATTGTTGTTACTACCGAAACCACCTACAATGTTATTGAAGGAAATTTCATTTGCCCCAACAACATTGGTATTCAGCCATGGGTAATAACATGCTCCGTAATTTAAGAAGTTTTCACCCAGGTTATTTCTCATCATTGATACAGGATCCAGACCCTGCAGTTTTGTGGCCGGATCTGTTTGACCAGCTAACGCGTTAAAAGTAAGCGCATCGGTAACAGTATCGCCTTTGTACGCGTCAATTAATGTCATCCTGCTTTGTACATCGCCACAATGTGCAAGGCAGTTATTCATTAATGTATAATAATCTACCGCTTTTGAAAACAAAAGGGCGTCCGGAATAAGAACCATGGTAGGTTCTTCTATTCCTTTCAAAATCGTAAACACATCATCCCCAAAATCACTTGGTTGAGGGCCATTTGCTCCTTCGTTGCTATAAGTTCCTATCGACATTACATAACAGGTAGCTCCTCCGTTTTGAAAATATAAACGTATACTGTTATACATGTAAAATAGTGATGATGCAACAGGGGTAAAAATATATCCTTTGCCATTAATCGTAATATCGGCAACAGGGGTTGGCTGGCCTGCAACAGGCTTTGGTAAAGGTGTTATCGAATACTGAATGTTTGGCCCGGGAGAAGGTGGAGGATTTTGAGTTTTGTCTGACTCAAACATAGCAATGAAATCTGTCAGCGAATTTATCTGGGTAGGTACTTGTTTCAAAGAATTTCCCTGAAAATTATTAAACTGCGTGTAACCTATAAATACAGGAACAGCTGTTGCAACTTCAACTACCGAATCAGGAAATGCGTTTAACTCTTGAATGTAAACACCAGGAACCGTACGTTGTTTTAGCATAAAGGATAGTTTTTAGATTGTTGGGTTAAATATAAATATACGCGTCTATAAAATTTGTTTTGTTTTCTGTTTTAAGAGATTCGGCCGAAGGTATTAGGATATAATCCATGCTGGTATTACCATTACTGCTATTTAAAGCCAGTTTCATATTCACATTCGGGTATTCCTGCATTTTTATTGCTGATTTCGATTCTAAAACATATGCGGGAAATCCCAACATAGTAATAGCACCTTTACTCACAAACATAATTTTATTATCGCTAGATGCAACAGATAAATTATCAACTTTCGTATTTGTTTTGTTAATAACATAGTATCTCCATTTGGCAGAGCGGGAGTCAAATACGATGTTGTAATTTTTCGTGGTTACTCTGCCTTTATTAAAAACACTATAAGAATTGTTTACCTGCGTTTGATCCAAATATATATCAATAACTGCTGAGGGTTTTGTTTTGTAAGCGAACATATTTGCATACAACTTTCTTTGCGTTGAAGATTGTTTTAAAGTATATGCTCCATTCAGGTTGGTGTAAAAACTTCCCGATGCATCACTGGATGAAGGAAATATAGTATGCTCAGTCGGATCAGTAAGAACAAGAGTTGATTTTTTTTTATTTACCGTATAAGCGCATGTTAGTGACGGGGAAATTAATTCGTACACATCTCCGGCTCCTGCTTTCGCATCAGCTGTTAAAGGCAAAGACGCGGATCCTGTTTTAGCGGCCCGATTAATATTGGTGAAATAGCATACCTGGTTATTAGTATAAGGAGGAAGCAATGTATAATTAAGAAAGCATTCGTCATACGAATACAGCATAAAACTTAGTTTTTTTTCCGCATAGGCTAATAGTTTACCTGGTTGAAAAGCAGATTCATCATAATACACATTCCATCCAGCATCTGTTTGCTCAAACTTCATATTAAGATCGTCGAGTAATTTTTGTGTAGGAGGGTCGGGCTGCAGGTAAATGTCGTTGGGTTGTCCGTTTGCGAAGTACAGATGATTAATGGTTATTGAGAAAAGTAAATTGTAATCCGACATATCAATTGCCATTTACTGTTACACCTGTTTGTGAAATCACTGCATTTTCATAACGAACATTGTTTTCATCAACGGTTAGCATACGTACTTTATAGATCATTGACGGGGTATATTTGGCACCCAGCGAGTTCCATAAATAATTGGTGCTTTGATAATCGGTTTTCAATATTTCAAATACCAGCTTATCTGTGTTTTCTCCCATGTTCGGATAATTCTTTTTCAGGAAAACATAAGTGCCCTGAAAAAAAGAAATGGTGGACGAAATAAATTTCAAACTCTCGTTATAATTATTAAAATTGGCAGCAAACAAAACATAAAGATTGAGATTCAAAGGTTGATTCCGGACCTGGAAGGCCTGTCCTGTATTGTGTGTAAAGCCAAGATTGGCAATGCTGGTTTCCTGTTCGATGTTTACAAGGCAGATCACCATTTTGTCATTTATGGCAATTGGAACACTTCCATCCGCATTAACAATATTGGAAACAATGGCTTTATCTTCCGTTACCTGGAAAACGCTTTTGAAGTGATTATTCAACAATGTTGAAATGAATTCTAAAGCCTCATTTATCATAAGTACCAAAATATATATTTAAAATCGGAGCTCTGATAATAGATGTTTTTAAATTGTTAACGCTAACGGTTGAGTTATTAACATCGCTTGATGAAGGCAGATTGTATTTATAACGGCAATTGCATACCATAAATATTTATGTAATTTAGTATTTCCTTACGGTCCTTATGCAATTTTTGTTTGCCTTATTTATAAAATTTATAGCGTTTATTAAAAAGGTAATTGCTTTTTTAAGCAAGGAGTTTTTCCTTCTTTTTATTTATTGTGTAATTGGATCTATTCTCACTTTGTTTTTGTGGCTGTTATTGGTTTATGGCTTTCGAAATAAAGA
>DASWXS010000594.1:0-2147 GCA_036405375.1 Bacteroidia bacterium | reverse complement strand
GACATTTACCAGATCACTATGCCGGAAGCAGCTGAGTCAGCACTAGTATTGTTCCTTGGTTTGGTTTTACCTGCTCCTTGTGATATCCTGCCGGCTTCTCTTGAAGTTCAGGTAACAGAAACAGAATCGAACACTTTGTTTGGAATCTATCGTCCGCAACCAGGTACAGGTTCTTTTACAATGATCCTTGCTCCCGGAAAAAAATACAGCTTCTCTTACCTGGTAGATGGCAAAGAAATACGAAATGAAAAAGTCGAAACCAGCAATGACCAGGTTTACCAGGAGATCTACAAAGAAATTCAGTTAGATCCCGTTGTGCTGGATCCTACAAAAAACCAGCAATTGCCTTGCTTAACAGCTAACCTGGATGTGAAGGTATACAACAATAATAAAGAGCGACAATTACTTACAAATACCGAGATTGTTTTGGTTGATAAAATCGGAAGAAAGGTAAAGGCTTATGCAAATGAAAAAGGTGTTATTGAACCTATCAAAATCCGTATTGATGATGAATTTACACTAACCGCAAAAAGTGGTGAAAAAGATGCGAAGGTTGTAAAATTCAACACGTCAGGAATTGCAGAAAACACTTCTGTTGTAAAAGAACTGTTCCTTGGTCAAACAGAGATATTTCCAATTGATGAACCGGATACCGGTATAAAAATGGCACCTGCCTATACCTTCTATTTCAAATATAACAAAAACGAAATTGACCTCGAAGATCCTGCTTTTAAAGCCTTCATTGCAAAAGTTGTACAATATGCCGCTAATAAAGATAAACTTGATATTACTATAGTTTCCAGCGCTTCTGAAGTGCCAACAAAAACATTTGGCAATAACAAAAAGCTGGCCGCATCAAGAGCAAAAGTTTCGAATGAAAAAGTGATGAAGGCATTGAAAGCCGCTAACCTGGGCACCAGGAAAATTAAAGTAAAAGAAACAGCCGAAGTAAATGGCCCTAAATACAGCGGCGATTACCTGGTGAAAATGGCTGAGTACGAGAAATACCAATACGTACAGATCAGTGTGAAATAATACAATTTTAATGTAAAAGAATTAAAAGGGTTGCGGGTACTGCAACCTTTTTTTATTTGTAGTTAAGACAATACAGAATAGGTAATCCAGCTTCCCACATAAGCAAGTACACTCATATACAGGAACTGGATAAATACCCATTTGTAAGATTTTGTTTCACGGAATACAATTGCGAGGGTGCTTATACATTGCATGGCAAAGGCATAAAAGATCATCAGGCTCCAACATACCGCATCATTATATCGTTTTTTACCTGTTGCAGGATCAATCTCCAGTTTCATGCGATCACGGATCTTTAATGTATTTTCTTCATCGCCCGAGCTGTAAATAGTTGCCATCGTCCCTACAAACACTTCACGCGCAGCGAAAGAAGTGATCAGGGAGATACCGATCTTCCAGTCGAAGCCTAATGGCTTTATAGCAGGTTCAATACTTCTTCCCACAATTCCAACGTATGACGATTCCAGCTTTTCGGAAGCCATTGCTGTATTTAGCGAATCCTTTTTAATATCATCTGCCTGCTCGATTAATGCGCCGTATTTTCCATCAATAGCGTCAAAAGTATCGGAAGGGCCATATGAACTGAGAAGCCATAAAATTATAGATACCACAATGATCACTCTTCCGGCATCAAACAAAAACACTTTTACTTTGTTGTACATGGTGATCAGCATTGTTTTTAACTGCGGAACACGGTACACCGGCAATTCCATGATAAAGAAAGAACGTTGTTTTGCCTTTAGTATAAATTTCATTACCAGCGCTACCAACAATGCCATCACAAAACCAAGCAGGTACATGATGAAGAGGTACAATCCTTTTTTATTGAAGAAGCCACTTCCTTCTTTGTCTTCCACCAGCAGGGAGATCAACAATGTATACACAGGTAGTCGCGCTGAACAACTCATCAAAGGCGTGATCATAATTGTAATAATCCGCTCTTTCCAGTTGCTGATGGTTCGTGTGCCCATAATTGCAGGAACAGCGCATGCCACACCACTGATCAATGGAATAACGGAACGTCCGTTTAAACCTACCTGGCGCATCAGGCGGTCGAGCATAAAACTTACCCGTGCCATGTAACCACTGTCTTCCAATACACAGATAAACGC
>DASWXS010000593.1:0-3417 GCA_036405375.1 Bacteroidia bacterium | reverse complement strand
AATCAAGAAAGGTTCGGTGATTGATTTGGTAGTTGGAAAAGGATCGTCGGGAGGTGAGCAGGTTACTGTTATTAATGTTACCGGTATTACCTATTGCCAGGCAAAGTCGAAATTGCTTTCCAACGGCTTAAGTATCGGAGCGTTGATTTTGGATGGAGCCTTGAAAGATACCTGTAATGCATTTGTATATAAACAATCTCCCGGGGGAGGGAGTGATAATATGGTGAACATTGGAGCGAGTGTAGATCTCTATATAACAATGGATAAATCAAAGCTCAATGCTAATAAAGATGAAGATAATGAATAGAAATTTTTATAAATGGATTGTTCCGGTGTTTGTGCTGCTTGTACAAACGCTATCTGCACAAAAGGATTCTTTGTTTCCGTTACATGGGAACATGGTCTTACTCCACAATAATAACCAGGTAGTCAGCAATCAAAAGGTGATGGCCGGAAGCACGGGAGCAGATACAATAGAAGTTCCTTTTTATGATGATTTTTCTGAGAACGGGCCTTTTCCTTCTTCTGCACGCTGGATGAAATCCAATTCGGTTTATGTTAATAATAATTACGGTAAACACCCGAGAACACTTGGGGTAGCAACATTTGACGGATTAAAATCGACAGGGTATCCCTATAAACCTTTTGGTTCTGCAGGCGTTGAAAATTCGGATACGCTTACTTCCAAGTACATCCGTCTCGATTCCATAACAGCCTCTTTTATTCAGATAACCCCTGCTGATAGTGTTTACCTGAGTTTTTATTATCAATCGTGGGGCAATGGTCACAGACCAAATAGTAATCACACACTGATACTTGACTTTTTTAATCCAACAACCAATGCATGGGTTACCAAAATGACCCTGAGCAGGCCAACGAATACAAATCCAACACGCAAAGATACTACCTTCACCAGGGTTATGATCCCAATTACCGACCCCGCTTATTTTAAAAAGAATTTCCGTTTCCGTTTCCGTAATAAAAGTGCAGCAACAGGGAGTGTAAATCACTGGCATATTGATAATGTTTACTTGGGAAAAGATCGTCACAAAGCCGATACCACCTTACGTGATGTTTCGTTTGTATACGAACCGCAAACACTGCTTGAGCAGTACACTTCAATACCATATGATCAGTATGCAGGAGCTTCACAAATGGCGGCTCACTCTTATCTTAAGATCAGGAACAGTGATGCAGCTCCGGCTAACATTACAGGTATTATCCAGGTGATGGACAACCAGAATAATTATGAGCTGAATGATACAACGGCTTCAGACAACGCTTTGCCCTTTTACCCGAATGGATATGTAAGCAACCCTGATATTGTTGACTTTTTGAACTCATCTGTAAAGCCGCAGATAAATAATTTTGCTTTCAACAGTGGAAATCCTTTAACAGACAGCGTTACCTATACCATTAAACATTTTCTGAGAACTTCAGGTAGTGATGTAAACAAAGGGAATGATACAGTAATTTACAAGCAGCGTTTTATGAACTATTTTGCTTATGATGATGGATCAGCAGAATCTTCGTGGGGTATAAATGCACAATCGCCCGAATTTTATGGAGCTCAGACGGCTGTAAAATTTACCATGCCTAACCAGGATACATTGCGTGCGATAGATATTTTCTTCGATCCGGTTCCTAATCCTAGCTTCACAGTTATGCAAATTGCCACACTTACATTTGGTTTGCGTGTGTGGGGAGATAATGGCGGTGTTCCCGGCTCTTACCTTTATGATGATAACAATACCACCAACAGAACTCCACAGTATTATAGTTCGGGAATGAAAAACCTTTTTACTCGTTACTATTTGAACTACCCTGTAATTATTCCGGCGGGAACCTTTTACGCAGGTATCAAGCAGGAAGATATCTATAGCTTAAATATCGGGTTCGACCAAAATACCGATACACAAAACAAGATATTTTTTAATGTTGGATCATGGGTAAATTCTTCATATAAAGGCTCATTAATGATCCGCCCGGTGATGGGCGATTCATTGTGGGCAGCTACCGGTATCAAATCAGAAACTGCTGTTGCAAAAACGCAGGTAAAAATATTCCCAAATCCTGCCAACGATAAAATCTATTTTATGACAGACCTTGCTGTAGCAGATCTTTCTGTTGAAGTAATAGATGCATTGGGAAGTGCTAAGATCAAACAATCGATCAATGCTGATAAATCAATTACTACATCGGATCTCAACCCCGGATTTTATTTTGTTCGCATTTACAAAGGCACCCAATTGCTTACAGTTGAAAAAGTAATTGTAGCGCATTAATAAGTTGTATGGAAGCGGAAGATCTGGATTTACAGGAAGAAGACCAAAGTTTATACGAGCATCATCGCATTGTTGTTGACAAGGGACAGGAAATGATCCGGATCGATAAATTTATTGTGAACAGGATCCAGAATGCGACCCGTAATAAAGTTCAGAATGCTATCGATGCGGAGAATGTAAAGGTGAATGATAAACCCGTAAAAGCAAATTACAGGGTAAAACCTTTTGATGTTATCACTATTTTTTACGCGCATCCACCAAGCGATAAGGAACTTATCCCTGAGAACATTCCGCTTAATTATGTATACGAAGATGATGATGTTGTTGTGGTGAACAAAGAACCCGGCATGGTAGTTCACCCGGCATACGGGCATTACAGTGGTACATTGGTTAACGCATTGGCCTATCATTTTCAGAACCTTCCTGATAGAAAACAAAAAGTGAACGGGCAGGAAATTTCGCGTCCGGGCTTATTACACCGGATCGATAAAAATACATCCGGAATTTTAATTGTTGCGAAGAATGAACTTTCCATGCAACGTTTATCACAGGATTTTTTTGATCATAACCTCGATCGCAGGTATATAGCTTTGGTGTGGGGCGATTTTGAGGATGATGCGGGCACCATTACCGTTAATGTAGGGAGGAATTTAAAGAACAGGAAAGTAATGGATGTGTTTCCGGATGGTGATCATGGCAAACATGCTGTTACACATTACAGGGTGCTCGAACGTTTGGGGTATGTAACACTTATTGAATGTAAGCTGGAAACCGGTCGCACACACCAGATTCGTGTACACATGAAATCCATAGGACATCCATTGTTTAATGATAATGAATATGGCGGTGATAAAATCATTAAAGGAACCACTTTTGCAAAATACAAACAGTTTGTTGAGAACTGTTTTGAGATCTGTCCGCGCCAGGCTTTGCATGCAAAATCGCTGGAGATCACGCATCCAAAAACGCATAAGAAATTAAAGTTCGACAGTGAGCTCCCGGCTGATATGCAGGCAGTGATAGAAAAATGGAGAACGTATTCCAAAGCAAATTCATAAATCTCCTGGTCTGTCAATTCGAGCCATGTCTGCCGACAGGCAGCAGTCAGGAACTGGTACATAAACGTATCGAC
>DASWXS010000592.1:0-3023 GCA_036405375.1 Bacteroidia bacterium | reverse complement strand
GAACTGGGAAATAGGACCTTTATTTGCGCTTGTACTCATTTTTTTACGTTATTAACAGTTGTTCAAATTTTTTTTAAGAGCTGCAAAAGTAAGCTATTCTCTGAGAAATGCAGGGAGTGATGTGAAAATTTTGTTACTGACGCATTATTTTACTGTTAATTCACCGAAATAGTGCTTGCAGTCCGACAGAATTGTCTTAATTTTGTATTCGTTAAAAGCAAGTGAATATCCTACAGGAATCCCTTTTCCGAAACCACTACCGCTTCAACAAAACAAAAAACTATAAAAATTAAAAAATGAAAAAACTTTTACTTGCCAGTTTATTTTTGGGTTCATTTATTTCTGCCAGTGCTCAGTGCAGTGAGCTATTCTTTTCGGAATACGTTGAGGGATCTAACAACAATAAAGCTCTTGAGATCTACAATCCAACGGCAAATCCTATCACTATTCATGCAAATGAATACCGAATTGTACGTTACAATAATGGTACGGCTGCAGTTGTAGCCGAAGGTTCTACTCAGGCTATGGTTGTTTTAGGGCAGCATACCATTCAGCCTTATGATGTTTGGGTGCTTGTAATAGACAAAAGAAACCCGGCCGGTACTGGTAACGATCTACCTGTTGATTTAAATCTCCAGGCAGTTGCCGATACATTTATTTGTCCTGATTATAACGTAAGTTTTGCAATATATCACAATGGAGACGATGCCTTATCATTACAGAAAAATGTTGGTGGTAACTGGGTATATGTAGATATTATTGGGGAAATTGGTGTTGACCCTGATGGTTCATCGGGTGCTACCGGGGCATGGACTGATTGTGCACCTTTATTTGATGCTACTTGTGGAGCATACTACACAAAAGATCAAACTATGATCCGTAAACCGGCTACTGAAGCAGGGTACACTTCAAATCCATCGCCTTTTGATCCAACTCAAACATGGGACACTTTACCTAATAATACATTCACTATGTTAGGTTCTCATACTTGTGACTGTAACAATGTAGGTGTTAAGGAAATTGTTAAGCACTCTGAAGTGAAATTATTTCCAAATCCGGCAAATGGTTCTGCAGTGACTTTTGTATCTGCTGACAAAAAAATTGCTACCATATCTTTCACCAACGCATTAGGTCAGAAAGTAAAAAGCATCCGTTTGGAGTCTCCCGCTTTAAAAGCTATCCAGGAACTTAACTTATCAAAAGGTGTTTATGTAACGGAGATTATTTTTGAAGATAATTCTTCTACAACTGAAAAACTCATCATCGAATAATTAGTAATAGAATTTATTTTAGTGGCCTGTCGGATATAACAAATTTAGCTATACTGACAGGCCTTGTTTTTGAATATGAAAAGATTTCTGACCATCGTTGCTTTCATTTTTTCAACTGTTTGTGCTCATGCTCAATCAACTACCTTCTTAATTAAGGGTACAATTAAAGATGCTACAAGCGGAGAAACACTTATTGGTGCAAGTGTAATGGCTAAGCCGGGTGTAGGAGCGGTTTCTGACCTTGACGGAAATTATTCTATTAAAGTAGAACCGGGAACTTATAGTCTGAAAGTAAACTATGTAGGATATACACCACAAACCATAAAAGTAAAAGTGGTTGATAAAGATGTGGTTGTGGATATCATCCTGGAATCACAAATGCTGGACGAAGTAGAAATTTCAGCAAATATTGGTACGGTAAGGGAAACTCCTGTAGCTATTAGTAATATTAGCCAGGAAAAATTGCAAGAAGAAATTGGAGGGCGCGATATTACTATGGTAATGAATAGTACTCCAGGGGTATATGCTTCACAATCAGGTGGCGGTGCCGGCGATTCGCGTGTAACTCTTCGTGGTTTCGATCAAACAAATATTGCTGTGTTGGTGGACGGAGTTCCTGTAAATGATATGGAAAATGGAGCTGTTTACTGGAGTAACTGGGATGGATTAAAGGATATTACAAAAACTATACAGATCCAGAGGGGATTAGGAGCAACTAAACTTGCAGTGGCTTCCGTGGGTGGAACCATGAACATTATCACCCAGGGCATCGATCAAAAACAAACTACCTCACTTAAAAGAGAATATGGTAATAACAATTACCAGAGCACAACCCTTTCCTACAATTCAGGATTACTTAAGAACAAATTCGGAATTGTTTTTGCCGGGAGCTACCGTACAGGCGATGGTTGGGTTCAGCAAACATGGAACGAAGCATGGAGTTATTATATAAAATTGCAATGGAAGGTAAATAACAGGCATTTGCTTTCTTTTAACTGCAATGGTGCTCCACAAAAACACGGACAAAGAAACAATAAATATACTATAGGAACCTATAGTTTGAAATTCGCCGAGGATGTTGGAATCGTGGACCCTGAAAAAAATATGCTTTTAGGTGGAGTAACAACTGTCAGCCAGGGACCAAGACCTCTTTACTATAATGCAAACGTTGGAAGACTGAATGGTGAAGATTATAATATTTTCGTTAACTTTTATCATAAACCTTTATTTAATCTGAGCCACTTTTGGAATGCTACTGACAAGTTAAGTATTTCAACTGTAGCATATGCTTCATTCGGAACAGGTGGAGGAACCAGCTTGTCTACAGGTGTTGTTAATCCTAATCCAACACTTGGGTATATTAACCTGGATAATTATTATTTGGGGAACACTACCAGTTCACTTACAGGAACTAATGCATGGTATAGTACTACTGAACGCAGATCATCTTCTATAGTTACTGCTGCAAGGAATGATCATAAATGGTATGGATTATTGTCAACTGCAAGCTATCAGTTGGATTCTGCTTTCCGTTTAACTTTTGGTATTGATGCACGATTATATCGTGGTTTGCACTACGGACAGGTGTATGATTTATTAGGGGGTGGTTATTATGTTAACAATTCAGACAATAATCAACCCAAAGGATTATATGCTTTTGACCCGCGTTTCAAATACTCAGTAAAGAAAGAAGGGGATAAAATTCTTTATAATTATGATGGTATGGTTGACTGGGGAGGTTTGTTTGGGCAG
>DASWXS010000591.1:0-7482 GCA_036405375.1 Bacteroidia bacterium | reverse complement strand
ATCCCTGAGATCCCTTTCATTCTGAACCAACCACCTTGCAATCTGGAGGCAGGCGATCATCAGCAAGAACGTAACAAACCTTACCGGCAATGATTGAACTAAAAAAGAAAGGTATTCTGCATTTGCAGCATAAATATATTTTAAAACATATTCAAGTGTATACACAGCTACAAACGTAAGCGCTATTCCCCACATCAATCGTTGTAGCCTATCGTTACCCGAAGGTTTGTAGAATTTGTAAATATTGTTTGAAGCGAATACCGCCAATCCCAAAAGCAAATTGGTAAGTATACTATCAACCACGCAGATTTCGAGCGGTAATTTGTAATAATAAAGAACGATTGTTTGAATAATAGTCCATGCTCCCAGCCATAATGAACTGAGTAAAAGTATCCGCGAGGTATTTACGAATGAGGAGGAGAGCAAACTATTTTCTTAAAATATTAATGACTGAACTGCGTGAATATTTTGTATGGTCTTAGCCTTATACAGCGCAAATTTAATATACTCTTTGCTTTCTTCCGCTTCATGAACACGGGAATGTATTTCCATGCCACTTCTGAGCTCTTTTATTTCAGTAAGCTCCACCACATCAATAAACTTCCATTTTACCCTGTTAGTGCCGTCATTGGCCATTTCAGCCTCTTCTTTCTTTCCTAACATCCGGGCTATTGAAAAGGCTTCTCCCTGGTCATCCGCCTGGATCATTCTCAATTGTTCATCGAACTGGGAACTGCTTTCTGCGTTGTTCTCCAGGATATTAAAAATCAGTTTTGATACGTACCAGTTCATATAGTTTTGTTTTGGGTTATATATTGATTGAATTATAGTTTTATTAATAATTATGGATCTCGATTCCTCCGAAAGTAGCGTTACCTTTTAACAGCAATACCTTTTTAGCATCTGCATTCAATCCATTATCTACAGGGCGATTATCTTCTATACCTCCGCAAAATGTATGAAGCTCTGATTGAATTTCCCAGTTGGCAGGTACAACTAATTTTATTCCTCCGAATACTGCTGTTAATTCAAGAACTGCTTTATCTTTTATATCGGCCTGGATAAAATTCAGCTCTACCCCTCCAAAAACAGCTTTTACTTCTCCTCCTTTAAAATCCTTGGAAACAATGTTTTTTTTAATGGCACCAAAAGTGGTAGAACTCCTTACAAACTCGTCTGCATCATCGCCAACATTTGTCCAGTCTTTATTGCTCCACTCGTGGTTATTTCTGTGGTGATGCCAGCCCTTGTGATGTCTTCTGCCCCGCGGCTTAAAAATGATGGCCAAACCTATAAGAATAATTACTACCGGCCATATGAACTGGCTGATGTGCGGCATGTTAAACTCGCGGGATAGAATAAAGAACACACCTATTGCAATGGGAACAAATCCAAAGAAACGTTTAAATCCATGTTTGAATAAGGAAACAATACCTGCTGCAATCAATAACATTGGCCAGTCGAGCAACCAGTGAGGGAATTCCACTCCTGCCCTTCTGAGAAGAAATAAAACGCCGGCTGCAACAACAAATATTCCTCCCAGCACTTTTCCTCTTCTCCGGCTATCCTCCCAATCTTTCCTGCAATCAAACTGCCTGTCTTTCATCTCTGTGTTCATGTCTTTAATTTTTGTCAAATGTATAGCGGGTATAGACTTTAAACAATAGCATTTAGGCAACAGGTAATGAGAAGTCGGTGAATGGTACTTTTGGGCTAGTTATTAGTTTATAGATCTTTGCAACAGGTAAGCAGGCAGGCTCAGGATTCATGGTAGTTACGCTATTATCTTCTTATCTTTGTGGGTAAATTGAATATTACCAAATGAACTGGAATTCCCTTGAATCGCTTACTGAGCTTGACAATATTGACAAACAATCGTTTTCAAAACCTGTTCTGATCTTTAAGCACAGCACACGATGCGGAGTGAGCAGGATGGCACTAAAGCAGTTTGAGAACGAGCAGGAAGAAATTACTGCAAACATGGCTTGCTATTTCCTTGACCTTCTTAATTTCAGGGCTGTTTCTAATGAGATTGCCAACAGGTATTCGGTTACACACGAATCGCCGCAGGTACTGCTGATCAAAGATGGCAAATGTATTTACCACGCTTCTCACAGCGATATTAATAATGGGGAATTAAACAAAGCGGTTAATTAAAACGATCATTTCCTTCTTACAGGAACTTTCTGTAATCTCATTTGCTTTCCACCACCTGTTGAGATAGCGATAAAAGCTATGAAGATCACATATAAAAGCATAAATGTTTTATGTGAAGGCTTAGATACCAATGAAAAAACAATATGAACGATCGGAGTTACCATCATCCCGATAGTACCGATCAAATAAAGTGGACTTAGCTTTTTCATAGGAATAATATTAGGTACCTTAAACTACTCACAAGGTACACGTTATTTTACTCAAAACCCAGCTTTTTCGACATTTTATTTCATTACTGTGAGCAATAGCTGAAATCAAATGATTAATAAGCTCACATTAAACAAAAAGCCCTGCCTGTCATTCTGAGCTTGACGAAGAAGGCAGGGCTTTATAAATTACCAGTTGCAACTATCCTTCATCGTCGCCGCCACCTAACATCATCATCATATTATCGTTTCCGGCGGCAGTGGATACTTTCGGAGGTTTACTTCCAAAATTCCAGGTATTGTTGTCAGGCTTGCGATCAATCAGCTTACCCAATGGATCGAGACCTGCTTTAACCGGTTTTTCGGCAACAATAAACTCGAAGGTTTTCTCCGGTTTATCCATTTTTACTTTCTGAAGTAAGAGTTCTTTCGGTTGTTTTTTCCCGTTCACTGTTTTTTCGGCAAAGATTCCCACATCCATATAATCGGCTACATCCACTTTCTTTTGTTTTCCGATACTATCTACTTTAAATTTAGCAGAACCAAGCGTCAGTTTCACCTTGAATTTGCCATCTGCAGTTGGTGTATAGGAAAGATCTTTCACGTAGTTTTCGTATACAGTGATATCCTCAAACATATCTTTCACAATGTACTTCAAACTATCAGGACATGCTTCACGAATAAAATCAACAAACTCAATTGAATTCGTATATGGCGGTTCCTGGAAAGCTACTTTTTTGATGTAACGTTTCAATGCTGCATTTAAGGTATCCTCACCTATGTAATCTTTTAATGCATACATGATGATACTTCCTTTGTTGTAGTGAATGTACTGCTGATTTTCACACAACATCAATGGAACTTCTTTCTTCTTTTCTGTTGCACGCCCCAGGAGGTAAGTATTCATCTCATATTCAAGGAATTTTTTCATCGCTTCCTTACCGTATTCTTTTTCCATCACCATTAATGCAGAATACTGGCTCATGGTTTCCGACATCAATGTTCCTCCCTGCACATTACCACCAATTACCTGGTGAGCCCACCACTGATGCGCTACCTCGTGAGCAGTTACATAAAAAGGATAATCGATACTCTTTTCATCCTTATCGTCCACTTTTGCGATGAAACCTATACCTTCAGAGAAAGGAATTGTATTCGGGAAAGATTGCGCAAAGGTTGCGTAACGTGGGAATTCCAAAATACGCACCTGTTTGTGCTGGTAAGGGCTAAAATACTTGGTATAATAATCCAATGATTTTTTTATTCCACTAATCATTCTGTCGATATTATACTCATGACCTTTCTGGTAATAGATCTCAATATTCACCGGAGAATTCGGATCGGCAGGGTTCAACCATTTGTCTTTTTTTACTTCGTAACGGGCAGACATAAACGAATAGAAATTAAGAATTTTACTATCCATTTTATAGTGATAGAAATTACGATCATTCTCTTTCCATTCTTTTTGCAGATACCCCGGAGCTATAGCAACCTGGTCTTCACTTGTACTTACAACCGATTCAAAACGGATCCAATCAGCATCGCTGGAAATATAGGTATTCATACGTGCAACCGAATCACGCACATCAGCCATACGTGGTTTTTTATTTAAACCATACTTCTTACGTGCCGCATTTTCAGATAATTCATACTCCGGGTTATATCCTATAGTTGGGAAAATAGAGCTATTAAAAAAAGTTCCGTTATAAACAACATTCGTTTCTGCACCGCTATTCTTAAATCCATTTGGAGCATGACTCAATGCAAATTCCATTTTAATTGAATCACCTGGATCAAGAGCTTTTGTAAGTTTCCAGATCTTAACGCCAAACTCCTTGTCATCAGCAACTGTAGTATAAGCTGTTAACGGAGCCAATTTGGTATACTTTAACTCATTGTCATAAATAACCATGATCGTATCCAATGCTTTCGCATGTTTATTTTTCAGATAGAAGAACCCTGAAGCGTCCGCACTTCTTGTTTCAGGATAAATATTCACTTTTACATTTGATTCCACTATGCGCGGTTGAAGCGTGCGCTGATACTTCTTATACTTCTTCTCAAATTCAACCTGGATCTTTTCCTGATCTGTTGCAGTTGTGTATTTATTAAGCACTTTGATATTGTAATAGATGTAGGATCCAATTCCAATAGAAAGCAATAAACTCACAATAGTAGCCAATTTAACGCCTCTGCCATTTGAGTATTTCGATAATCTGAAACGTGCTTTTAGACTTTTTTCTTTTCCACGTGCAAAGAAGCGTAAAGCAAGCAAGGAAACAAAGATGATCACACTGATCCAATATGCTTTATAAATAAAGAACACAAAAGGTTTATGACCATATCCATTCATATCCGAATATTGCAGACCCGGCCCGGAAGAGTTGAATGTATACAAACTATTGTTCCATTCCATCAATCCAAACAGGAAACTCGACAATAGAATCGGGAGAATAGAAATAAAGAAGCCAAGGTATTTGTTTGGTAAAAACACCTGGAAAGAAAGACATAATCCAATTACAACGATCATACTCGCCAAACGGAAACCAAACAATTCTTTAATGTAATGCAGTGGTTCAACATTTGTGTAACCTTGTGAAAGCTGGATGATAATACCAGTTAACATGATCACAAACATTAATATTCCTGTTACATAGATTAATCCCAGGTACTTGGAAAAAAACAAAATGGTGTTGCTGATAGGTGTAGTCCCCACCAATTCATCCACTTTATTATCACGGTCTCTCCACACAATTGTACCTGAGAAAAACACAATCAGGATAAGGATAAAGAACTGGAATATTCCCGCAACAGCTTCCAGGATCTGGTAGGTTACCGGGTAGGTTTGTGTTCCGTAAATAGCTCCTGTGAATTGTGAAATAACAAACATCATTGCTGCTCCCAAAGCACAGATTATCACAAAGAAAACGCTCTTCGTCATTTTTTTGAACTCGAAGCCTGCCAGGTAAAACAATTGTTTCCAGTTTGCTTTCGTAGTAAAAATCCGCGATACTACCGGAAGGTCAGATAAATTCTGGATCTGGGATGATGCCGGTGACAACGTTTCTTTCACCTTCTTTTTAAATAAAACAAAAGGAACAAGGAACTGGCTGAAGCTGAATTTAAAATAACTAACTGCTGTAATAATTATGGCAATTCCTACCCATAATAAACGATTGTATAACAACACACCACTCATCGGAATCAGGTAATTATTTTGCTCTTCAGGAGTCCAGTATTCGGTAATACGCTGAAACGCTTCCTGTCCAAATGGTTCCAGGATCGCGGCCATTGTTTTGTTATCAATATCCGAAGTAATGGTATCTGTTATAGAACGGATAACTAATAATACGATACTGAACAAATAAGCAGTCATGTTACTGCGGGTATAGGTGGTAAGGGAAAAGAAAATGATTCCCAACAAGAACAGATTCGGAACAGTAAACAATAAGAATGGTTCTATAAAACTCATCATGTTCAATGGTCCCACCTGCGGATTCCCGCTACCTGCCATACAACCGATAAAATACCCGAGAATTTGCGAAAAGAACACAAATAAAGCCACTGTATACGCACCAAAGAAACGCCCGAAATAATAAGCACTCTTTTTTATTGGTTTGGTATAAAATAATGCATGAGTATTGTACTCATAATCTTTTTGAATAGCAGTTGCCATAATCGCAACCAGTATTACGCTATTCACCAATCCCATAATGCTTTCGTTAAGTCCAACCAAAATACCTGCAACGGAACTCGCTGAGTTAACAAAAACATTTGAATCGCCGGTGGCCAATGGCAATACACCGGATAAGCCTAGTCCAACAAACAGGTACAGCAAGAAAAATATGATAAAGAAAATGTACGTGCTTGGTTTCTTAAAGCCTTGTTTGATCTCAAACAGAAATATTGACTTAAACATAGGCTACTTAGTTTTTAGAAGTAATATTAGAAAAATACACATCCTCCAGGTCAGGTGTAATCATTTCGAAGCCCGCACCAGGATTATTTTCGCTGTGTACGTGAATCGCCAGTTTACCATCTACCACACGCGACATAATCACGTGCATGGTTTTCCTGTAGTCGTTCAGTTCTTCTTTATCAATATGCTTTCTCCAGATCTTGTTTTTGATCGTTTCTATAGACTGATCAGGTGTTCCTTCGAAAAGAATAGTTCCCTGGTTCATTACTACCATTCGTTTGCAAAGGTTTTTCACATCTTCTACAATGTGTGTAGAAAGAATTACGATTACGTTCTCCCCGATCTCACTTAATAAATTGTGGAAACGGTTACGCTCCATAGGATCCAAACCTGCAGTAGGTTCATCCACAATTACCAGTTTGGGATTACCAAGCAAGGCCTGTGCAATTCCGAAACGCTGGCGCATACCACCTGAGTATTCGCTGATGTTGCGTTTGCGTGCTTCAAACAAATTGGTTTGGTGCAATAAAGCATCAACTATTTCTTTACGCTCGCCTTTATTGTTTATTCCTTTTAACACTGCAAAATGGTTCAGCATATCCAAAGCAGTAACTTTCGGATAAAACCCAAAATCCTGCGGCAGGTATCCCAGCACTTTTCTTAATTCATCCTTTTGTTTAAGGATATTGATATCACCTAAAGTAATGGATCCGCTATCCGGCTCCTGCAAGGTTGCAATGGTACGCATCAATGAAGATTTTCCGGCGCCATTTGGCCCAAGCATACCGAACATTCCACGTTCGATGGTTAAATTAATGTTGTTTAGCGCTTTTACCCCATTCGGGTACTGCTTTGTTACATTTTCAATTTTCAGTTCCATATATAATAAGTGATTTGCTGTGCCAAAATACGAACATAAGACGAATCGGTAATAAAAATGTTACAGGCGGTAAGCAGGTGCCATCTGATTTCAAAGTCCTCATTCTGACTAAATTTACGGGTATTTGGGTATTAAAAATACGTACTGGCACGGATGCGAAAAAATGTTAATTCGATGCACATTTGTAACGTAAAACAAACCTAATTATGATAAACAAAAAATTACTTATTCTGCTGCTGGGCCTCCTGGGTCTTAAAATTAGTGCACAGGTGGGCATGAACAGTCAATTTGTTCCTGGTATTCAAACCGGATTTGTTAAA
>DASWXS010000590.1:0-3643 GCA_036405375.1 Bacteroidia bacterium | reverse complement strand
GGTTGGAGGTTCGAATCCTCTCGGGGCCACTGATGATCAAAAACGATTACTGGCATGATGAAGTTAAATCAGGTCCCACCCGAATTTAACGAAAGGTAATCATGCAAAAATGGCATGGGATTTAAAAAGCCTTGAATAGTTTTTCAAGGGCTTTTTGTTTGAATGCTTTTAAACAACAACATTTTTTCCGTTTTCTTCATAAGTAAGCGTGTAAAATCCTTTTTTCCGGTCGTTCCATGTTTGAGCGTTACCTAACTCTCTGTTTCTTTCTAAAAGATTCAGATCGAGATCCTGGTATATTAATGTTTCAGTGTTGGGTACAGCTTCGGATGCAATTGCCTCCCTCGAAAACTCAACATCAGAGGGAGTAAGAATAGCTGATTGAGAGAAATGTATATCCAAATTGTCAACTTCGGGCAAGTTGCCTACACAACCGGTTATAACGGTATACACCTGGTTTTCTACGGATCTTGCCTGGGCACAATACCTGACACGTAAATATGCTCTGCGATCATCCGTGTTAAATGGAACAAATAAAATTTTAGCTCCTTTGCTGACTGCTATTCGCGCCAGCTCCGGAAATTCGATATCGTAGCATATTAAAATAGCAACTTTTCCTTTATCAGTGTCAAATATTTCAACCTTGTTTCCACCTTTAACCCCCCACCATTTTGCTTCGTATGGCGTAATATGGATTTTGTATTGCTTTCCATATGTTCCATCGCGCTTAAACAAATAAGATATATTGTAAAGTGTATCATTTTCTATGCAGAAATGTGATCCTCCAATAATGTTAATATTATATTTAATTGCTAGGGAAGTGAATAATGAAATGTATTGTTCAGTGTAGTTAGATAACTCCCTAACTGCCGGGGCAGGTCTTTTATCAGTTAGAAAAGAAAGCAATTGCATCGATAGCATTTCCGGGAACACTACAAAATCACTTTTATAATCAGAAGAAGCATTCACGAAATATTCGCATTGCCTTGCAAATTCTTCGAAATTTTTGATGGAACGCATTTGATATTGTACTGCGCTAACTCTAACATAAGGCGAATAATTAATGCTCATTTTCGCTTTTGTATCCTTGTAACTGAAATTAGTCCACTCAAGTAAGGTAGCATAACCACATGACTCCTTGTCGTTTGGTAAATAATCCGGCAAAACCCGTTTTAACGAAAAACCATTGGCTAACTGTGCCGTCAGAACAGGATCGTAAACTTTTTTGTCTATTACTTTGCTCACATATTCATTTATATTAAGTTTCTTATAATATTTAATATAATTCGGCAATCGGCCACCTATCAATATGCGTTTCATATTAAAGTGTTTGGCAATATTTTTCCTTGCATCATATAAACGTCGGGATAACTTCATTCCCCTGTATTCAGGATTAACCATGATTTCCATCCCGTAAAGTGTATCACCTTCCAGCGAGTGATTTGAAATGTTTCCATTATCAGTAAGCTCATTCCATGAAGAAGTTTCTGAATAGTTGGCAGAATGAATGATAAGACTAGAACAGGATGCGACAATTTCATTTTCCATCAGAATGCATATTTGACCTTCCGGGAAAATAGAGATCAAATTATTGAACTGCTGGTCGCTCCATGGTTTCATGCCTGGAAAACACTTTAACTGGAGTTTAACAATACCCGGGTAGTCACTTCTCTTAATTTGTCTCAGGCGAATTTTTTTTGTGATATTTTCTTTCATCCCGGAAATTTACAGCGATGAAAAAAAACAAAAATTGACAATTGTCTTTTTTGATTTAATATTAACAGAATTTTACTATTTATAGCTTCGGGTGCATATTACACCAGCAAAGAGTTAAAACTATTCGGAAAGGAGCTCTAACAATTTGCGCTGATTTTCCGACATTTTTTCATTGAACGTTAAGGGTTTTAAAATATATCCGGAAACTCCCAAATGTTCTACTGTAGATTTATCATATTCTTCTTCGGAGGTTGTTATCACAAATATTTTTATACTTTTTAAGCGGGAATAGTTTTTAATGATCCTTAAAAATTCGAGCCCATTCATTTTGGGCATATTTATGTCTAATAATATGATATCGGGGATGATCTTATTCTCTTCGGACGTTAATAGTGTAAGGGCATCAACGCCATTGTGAGCAACATGAAGTATATGTTCTGATCTTATCTTTTTCAATGCTCTCTTTACACTTTCTACATCCAAATAATCATCTTCAACTAATAATATTGTTTTTGCCTTCATTATATTGAGATTAAATTTTTTCTTTGGGCCATGTGAAAATGAATGTACTCCCATTTCCAAATGCTGATTCCACCGTAATAGTTCCTTTATAATCGTCTATTATTTTTTTTACTATTGCCAGGCCAACACCAGTGCTTTCAAACGCATCGCGTTCCTGTAATGTTTGAAAAATGACAAATATTTTATCGAAGTACTCGGCCTGTATACCAATACCATTATCAATAACCGAAAATTTGTACGAATCATTCGACTCTTCAGAGCAAACAATGATTTCAGGTTCATAATTGTTGTTGTATTTAACGGAATTGCTTATAAGGTTTGAGAATATTTGCTCTACATGTATTTTTTCCACAGTGAAAGTCGGGAACTCTCCTTCCATTCTGAATTTGAAATTCGGAGGGACAAGAATGTCAGCAATTTCCCTGACCAAAACAGCGGTATTCACTTCTTCCACTCCTTTTTTTATTTTTCCAATTCTTGCATATTCCAGCAAACCATTAATCATATTTTCTAGTCTCTCCGTTCTGCCTTTTATTAAACCCATATTGTATTTCACTTCTGGTAAAAGGTCGTTTGCGTGGTCTTCCTCTACCCATGAAATAATGTTCGAAATGCCCCTGAGTGGTGCTTTAAGGTCGTGGGAAACAACATAAGCAAACTGGTCAAGCTCCTTATTTTTCAGCGTAAGGTCAAGGAAATTTCTTTCCAGTGTTCGTGACATTTTATTTAGTGATTCAGATAAATTGTTCAGTTCATCTTTCTTATCATCTTCCATTGGTTTAAAATTTCCTTTGGATATGTTTTCTGCGAAAGTCACCATTTTTGAAATTCGTTTCGTTACCAGTCTTATAATGTAAATACTTGAAGAAAGTGCAAGTATTATCGAAAATGCAGTAAGAATCAGGGTAATATTTCTTGTATGTTCAATGGATTTTTGGAGTGCGGCCCTCCTTTCTTGCCGTAACCCGTATTCGAAATTGTCAAAGGCCTGGAATATTTTTTGAATCTGGTCATTGATCTTTTTTCCTACTTCCATTTTGAGCTTGGTCTCAAAAAGTTCCTGGTATTTTTTACCTGCTTCCGGTAAGGTGTCCAGCTTGGTGAAAATAAGGCCATTCGCATATTCCAACCACTTCTCATGTAAACTGTTTATTGAATCGAGCTTGGCCTTTTGTTTTTCAGATGTAACAAGAGATCGTTGTTCTTTAAATAGTGGGGGAACACTTTCAATTCCTTCGTAAAAAGGTTGTAAAAATGTTTCTTGCCCCGTCAGTAAAAAACCCCTGAAACCACTTTGCATTTCGATCATGTCTTTATGCAGAATATTTGAATTGCGGATAACTGATTCTGAATTGCTAATGTAAGATGTGTTTTTAATAACCTGGTCAGACAAGCGTTGGTTAAC
>DASWXS010000589.1:0-4804 GCA_036405375.1 Bacteroidia bacterium | reverse complement strand
ATCCAGGTAGATCTTGAGGCGATTGGGTTTTACTGTTTCAACTTTTAAATATTCCGTAAATGTGCGGTTACCTACATGCGCAATGGCAAGATAATTCCCCGTTGGTGCTTCATCGCTTGTAGCTGTCCTGAAATCGTACATGCCATTCACGTTTTTCGATTTGGTAGCCTGGTAGATAACCTGTCCGTTTGGATCCTGTAGTTCAAATTTTACAGGATGATTAGGAGGCAATCTTTTTTCTTTGTCTTCCATGATAAAGGTAAGGTAGAGCGAATCGCCCGGGCGCCATACACCACGTTCGCCATAAATAAATCCTTTCACCCCCTTTTGTACCACTTCACCTTCCACATCAAATTTGCTGAGCGAGTTGGTGTAACCATCCAGTAATTTCAAGTAGCCACGTTGCTTGCCACTTTTTGCAAGCATTAAAAAAGGTTTTTTCTTTAACTGCACATCCAGCATTCCATTCACATCTGTTATTCCTGATGCAATTAACTGTTTGGTGTAATCATAATATTCTACAGAAGCATTTGCAATTGGCTTTGCAGTGATCATATTGCTTACAAAGGCATGTGACATTTTATTGTCGTCCAGCTTATAAATTAATCCAATATCTGAAGCAAGAATATTACGACTTACCGCTTTTCCATAGTAGTAGTTCGGATCGCAGGCAGAGTAGTTATCATCGTAATAATATTCCCAGGATTCATAACCACTGCCAAAACCATAACGATCCCAATCCCGCTCATTCCAACCCTGATCGTTTACCTCTTCAGTTACAACTTCTTCATTATTCTCATTAACAAGCTCCGCTTCACAGTCGCATAATGCATATTCCCTGTTGAATTTAATGCTTACACGATAAATTGCGCCCGGATCAGGTGTGATTAGTTTCCCAAGATCAATTACGTGCTTATTCCATTGTTTCAGATTCACGGTTTTGTCATAATCCAGCGCAATTTTTTTATCAACGATGATTTTACCTACTCTTGTTAATCCATCTTCTCCATCCAGGTCATTAACCTGAAGGAACTGGTGAACATTGTTCTCGTATATTTTGATTACTCTTACATCCAACGCTTTTAAACTGATCGCCTCAAATGGAAAAATCAATCCATTGGAGTTTGGAAGTATACAACCATTTCCTTTTAAACGTACCAAAGGCTTAGGTTCATTGAACTGCAGGATATCGTTATATTCCTGCAGCATTTTGTAGCCTTTAAAATTTTTGATCCCGGTTGTAACCGTTAAGTCTTTTGCTCCAACAATTCTGTTTGGAAGAAACATTTTCACCAGGTTTCCTTCTATGGAATAGGTAAGTCCTTCCACTCCTTTCAGGTTTACAATTCCTTTTAGATTTTGCCCGTATTTGATCGGATCACTGAATGTGATCTCTACATATTGTTCTTCGTTTTCAATTACGCGTACTTCAGTTACCGAAAAGTCGCGAAGGCCCGGAACAACTACTTCCTGCGTTCCTTTTCCAAAAGCTCCAATTGCTTCGCCATCCCAACTCACTACAATTTTACCCGCCGACTCTTTACGCTCGATACTATCCACATAAAAATAGGTTTCGTTATTCGTGTATGTATAGTTTACTTTAACAGGTAGTTTTTTTCCATTCTGCATAACCGTTAATACTTTCCTAACAGTTGCCGTATCTTCATAATCGGAGGTTGTAACCTTCCCGGTAAGTTTTTGCCATTCAATATTGTAATCATCGTAGCTTCTTAAACCATCAATGGTAACAAATACATTCTGGGGGAATGTGGAGAACTGGTACTCGAAAGTTTCGAGGTCGTTGGGAACCTCAGCTACTTTATCGAGCTTAAATTCTACGTTATAGAATTGATTTACAGGTAAGGTTTCTTTTGGTATGAACTCAATGATGCGATCACTGATCCAAACTGCCTTACCCTCAATTTTAGGTTCAAAGGAAAAAATGTCTTCCAGCAAGTTCGAATCAGGTAATGCAGGTAATACAACCGGGTCGGTTGTATTAGGCGGTAACGAATTTCCCTGTTTAACCGGGGAAGAAAGCTCAATTCGTAGGTTTGTGCGGCGGGTAACCATCCCGGAAGTATAACCGGAAATGTGTTTACCAAAGGCAGGGTTAATTTCCTTGATCTTTGGTTTAAATGAGTAACAGGAGATAAGTGTTACAGAGCTTACAATTGCCGCTAACACTAAAATGAAAAAGCCTTTGATTTTCATGGAGTTTAATTTTCCTCAAAGGTGAAGAGAATTAAATCCGGCATCAGGGCCGTTTTATAATGTGTAAAGACTGATTTATTAAGTGCAGGCTTTTAGCGATTATCTGGAAAAGCTGCTCTGGCTAAAATGGATATTCTATTTTACAAAAGTTAGTTCCAATGCTTCTTCCAGTAAATGCTCTTTATCAATAGGAACAACTCCTACCTGCTCACACACCAATCCACCCGCAAGGTTGGATAAAGCAGCTGTTAAAATTGGATGTAGCTCCAGGGCAAGGCACAATGCCGCTACGCTAATAACAGTATCTCCTGCTCCGGACACATCTGCTATCTTACGAATATGTGCTGGTATAACTTCTTTTATAGTTCGTGAATTTGTGTATACTCCGCGCTCAGACAAAGTGATCAAAGCTGTATTGATCTTTTGCTTTACACGGAAGCTGCTTACAGCCTTTTGTAGTTCTTTAATATTATCCGGATCGAAATCAATTTTCAATCCTTCTTTCAGCTCTTTCAAATTCGGTTTGAATAAGGTAACCCCTTTGTAATTGTTGAAGTTCTTTTTCTTTGGATCAACCGCGATCGGGATATTTCTTTTCTTCGCCATATCCACCACACTCTTAATCAGTTTTGGAGTGATCAATCCTTTGTTGTAATCTTCAAAAATGATCACATCGATCTTGTCGTGTTGCAAAATGAAAAGGATCAGTTGCAACAACTGATCTGTTTCGGAAAGAGTAATATCTTCTTCCACCTCTTCATCCACACGCAGGATCTGGTGATTGTTACCAATTACCCGTGTTTTGTTGGTTGTAATCCTGGTGCGTGATTTTAAAATCCCTTTCTGACTAAGTTTTTGCTTTTTCAATAAGTCAAGAAAGATCTGGCCTTCGTAATCAATTCCTATAACGGAGCATAAAATAGGATTCGCTCCCATGGCCTGTATATTTAAAGCTACATTGGCTGCTCCACCTAAACGGCGTTCTTTACTCTCTATAGCAACAATAGGCACGGGTGCTTCAGGAGAGATCCTGTTCACTTTTCCCCACATGTACGAATCCACCATTACATCACCAATGATCAGCACGTTTAATTCGTTGAAGGATTTAAATGTTTCCCTGATGAATTCCTTTTTTACCTTAAAATTTTTCATTCTTTATTTAAAAAGTTTTACTTCAATTTCTCTAATGCATTCTTAACCCGTTTCATTGCTTCGGTAAGTTTTTCATCCGAGGTTGCGTATGAAAAACGAACGTAGTTGTCATCCCCAAAAGCAGCTCCCGGAACCATAGATACGTGCGCTTCCTGGATCAGGTACATACACAGATCCGTTCCATTATTCACGGTAATTCCGTTGTGTGATTTTCCGAAATAATGACTGATCTCCGGGAATACGTAAAATGCTCCTTCAGGAATATTAGCTTTCATCCCTGGAATATCTTTCACCAAATTCAATACAAGATCTCTTCTTCTTTTGAATGCGTCGCGCATTTCGTAAGTTGCTTCAATTGGCATTTCCATCGCAGCTTGCATAGCTTTTTGTGTAATGCTGCTGGTTGCCGATGTAAATTGTCCCTGCATTTTATCGCATGCTTGTGCAATCCATTTCGGAGCCGCTAAAATTCCGCCTCTCCAACCTGTCATCGCAAAACCTTTTGATACACCGTTGATCGTGATTACACGATCTTTGATAAAATCAAACTGCGCCATGCTTTGATGACCTCCAACAAAATTAATGTGTTCGTATATTTCATCGCACATGATGTATAATTCTTCGTGTTTGATCACAACTTCCGCAATTGCTTTTAATTCGCCTTTCGAATACACAGAACCTGTTGGGTTGCAAGGTGTACTGAACATGATCATGCGTGTTTTAGGAGTAATGTGCTTTTCCAGCTTTTCGGGAGTGATTTTAAAATCTTCTTCAATGGTTGCAGGAATTACAATAGCTTTTGCTTCTGCCAGTTTTAAGATCTCCAGGTAGCTTACCCAGTAAGGTGAAGGAACAATTACCTCATCGCCCGGATTCAATAAACAAAGAACAGCGTTCGCAATACTTTGCTTCGCCCCTGTTGATACTACTATTTCTTCCGGAGTGTATGTTAAGTTATTATCGCGTTTAAATTTTCTGCAGATCGCTTCGCGCAATTCCTGGTAACCTGAAACGTGGGTGTAGTATGTATAATTATCGTCGAGTGCTTTTTTCGCCGCCTGCTTGATTACTTCTGGAGTGTTGAAATCAGGTTCGCCCAGGCTGAGACTGATGATGTCAATTCCCTGCGCCTGCAATTCACGGCTCTTACGTGCCATCGCAATTGTTTGAGATTCTGCCAGTAGCTTTATTCTATCCGATAAATGAGCCATAGTTCATGGGTTTTATAAAACACAAAACTAACAATATTTACGGTGTTTCAGCAGATTTTTGAGCAAAAAGAAACCCTGACGCGCTGGTCAGGGTTTCATTAATTTTTAGTGCTTTTATTTTCCTTGTGGACTTGCAAAGAAGTCTTTCGCCTTTTTATTGTTTGGATCAAGGTCCCTGATGATTCCGAAATATTCTTTTGCTTTAGCGTAATCTTTTTTGGTTACGT
>DASWXS010000588.1:0-1613 GCA_036405375.1 Bacteroidia bacterium | reverse complement strand
GAAAAAGCATTGACGAATAAGAATACAAAAGCATTGTCTGAATTTCTCGAAACAAGCCTTAATTTATTTGAAAGCAACATCTTTTACAAATCCAATTCTTACGACTGGTATACCGAACAAGGCGAATACAAATTTGAATATGACAGTGTTGCTAAAGTTGTGTTTCCTGCATTTACATTGAAATGCCGCAACGGCCGTGAAGATTCGCTGGAGATAAAAGGAATATCAGGAGTTTATTATCCTTCAACAGGAAGATTCATTGGTAAAGGAGGTAAAGCCAGCTGGAAAAGAACAGGGCTCGACGACAATGTTTTTGCTGAAATCAAAAAAGTAAATATCGATTGTAAAACAGGTGGATACACAACCGATTCGGTTATGTTCAGTAACCCAATGTATTTTGACAAACCCCAATTAGGAAAATTACAGGATAAAGTAAGACAAGAAAATAAAGGCGATACCTATCCCCGTTTCGACACTTATACCAAACGTGTATTGGTAAAGAATGTTGTTAAAGATGTTGATTATGAAGGCGGGTTCTCTATGCGCGGGCCTAAATTTGTTGGTAGTGGTGATGCAAAAAATCCGGCAAAGATACTTTTTAAAAGAGGCGGAGTAAATTTCCTTCAGTTGAGTTCCAGGAATTTCGCTATGAGCACAACCAAAATTTCTGCCGATAATGCTTCTGTGAAATTCATTCTCGACAAAGATTCGATCGTTCACCCGGGCCTGAGTTTTAAGTACGACGGCGACGAACGTAAGGTATCATTGATCCGAACACAAGACGGAATGCAGAAAACACCTTTTGCGAATTCGTATCACAAAGTTGATATGTATATAGAAGAAATCACCTGGAAAATTGATTCTGCTAAAATCGATATGGGATTCCTTTTCAATAATATGCAGGGGCAGGCATTTTTTGAATCAACCGATTTCTTTACTGCTGATCGCTACCAGCAATTATCTGCCGGAGACGTGAACCCAATAGCAAAGATCAATCAGTACTATGAAGCAAAAGACAAGAAGAGAACATTTACCGCAAACGACCTGGCCGTGTATATGAAATGGCTTGCTGTAGATCTTCGCCCGGTATTGTTTAAAATTGTTCAGTTTGGCTTAATTGATTATAATGTAGAAACAGATGAGATTACCATAAAGGATAAGCTTTTCAATTATATTAAGGCAAGCAAGCGTCAAATAGACTATGATATTATTACCTTCCATTCCATTAACCCGGGAGGTACCAATGCAACGCTCAATTTATTGAACAATAATTACGACCTGCGCATCCGCGGTGTAAAAACTATTTTGTTAAGTGATACCCAAAAAGTATTTGTATTTCCTGCAAAACAGGAGATACTTTTGAAAAAGGGAAGAACATTTGCTTTCTCCGGGATGGTATCTGCCAACAAATTTGAGTTTCATGGAAAAGAGTTCATTTACAATTATGATGATAACAAAATTGACCTGAAAAATGTGGATTCATTGCGTATTTATGTAGAATCGTTTGAGCCGGACATCAATGGCAACTACTATTATAAAAGAGTAGAGACTGTGATTCAGAACATTAATGGCGAGTTGATGGTAGATGGTAAAACCAATCACGCCGGTTTTAA
>DASWXS010000587.1:0-1840 GCA_036405375.1 Bacteroidia bacterium | reverse complement strand
ATGTACAAATGAAGGCGCCCACATTTATTCCCATATAAAAGATATTGTACCCCGAATCTTTATTGGCTTTATATTTTTCATCATTATATAAATTCCCAAGCAGCGTTGATATATTGGGTTTAAAGAAACCATTTCCTATAATGATCAATCCACAGGAAATATAGAACATGGTGAGGTTATGGATACCAATCATACAATATCCGATTCCCATTAAAATACCACCTGCAATAATAGATGTACGATACCCTATTTTCCGGTCGGCCAATAAACCACCAATAAAAGGAGTAAGAAAAACCAGAGCTATAAATGTTCCGTAGATACTGGAAGAATGTTTCATATCCATTCCCCATCCGCCTTCACCTGTAATATCTGCTTCCAGGTATTGGGTAAACAGGGCAATCATCAGGTAATAGCCAAATCGTTCCCACATTTCAGCGAAGAATAAAAAGTATAAACCTTTTGGATGCTTTGATACTGTACTCATAATTTATAACTGTGTGTTTTTAACCAGGTAGTTATTTCTTCAATTGTTAATTGACCCGTTGTGATTGATATAACAAAATCATACTTCTCATCCTGGCTGGCTTTTAAATCATAACCCTCAGACAATAATACCAACCGGGCAAGTGTATAGCCTGTTCTTTTATTTCCATCAATAAAAGGATGGTTGATAAGAATACTTTCCAGTAATGCTGCCGCCTTTTCTACTGGCCCACCATAAAGTTCTACACCATCAAAAGTAGCAAATGGTCTTCCAATAGCAGATTCAAGTAAAGCTAGGTCTCTGACTCCCTGGCTTCCTCCGTAATTTTCAATAAGTTTTGAATGGATAAGTTTTACCGCTTCTTTGGAGATCATTGAGCCAGTTTCTTTAATAACTCATCATCTTCCATCAGAACTTTGCCTAAATTCTTAAGAAGTGAGAGATCAGCAGTATGTTTAGTTTGTAGTTGCTTAAGCAGATCTAAAATGGGCGTCAGGAATTCTTCCGGAATCTCATCTAGTTTTTTATTGATTTCTGTTTTAATCTCTTGCTTTCCCATAACCAAATTTACAAAAACTAATGAAATATTACAACCCCTTAATGCAATCTACAAAGTACTTTACTTTATTTTTATCTGTATCGGGATACAATCCATGACCAAGATTAGCGATGTAACGCTGTTTACCAAAAGCGTTGATCATTTTCTTCGCTTCCGCTTCAATTACTTTTTCATCTGCATATAACATACATGGATCTGCATTTCCCTGCAGGGTTTTATTCCCGACAATACTTCTGCAGGTTTGAGGATCCATGGTCCAGTCGAGGCCAATAGTATTGCATTTTATTTTTGCAATATCTCCAACAGCAAAATGAGCATCTTTCGCAAAAACAGTAACCGGAACCATTCCATGTAGTGCATCACAAATCATAGAAATGTATTTTAATGAAAACTCGTTGTATTGTTCTTTGCCTAACACTCCTGCCCACGAATCAAAAATCTGCACCATGTCAGCCCCTGAAGCAATCTGTGCTTTCAGGTAGTTAATGGATGACAGCGCGATTTTTTCCAGTAATTTATGTGCAAGCGCTGGATGCGTGTATAAAAATTTCTTCGCCTTACTGAATGTTTTACTTCCGCTGCCTTCTATCATATAAGCAAACAGTGTCCACGGTGCGCCACAAAAGCCTATAAGTGGAACACGATTATCTAATTGCTTTTTAGTGAGGCTGATTGCATCCAGTACATATTGTAATTCATGCCCTTCTGCTACATGTAAATCATCAATATCTTTTTCTGACTGCACTGTTTTTTCAAACCATGGTCCCTTGGCTTCTATCATCTGGTAAGGAAGGCCC
>DASWXS010000586.1:0-6498 GCA_036405375.1 Bacteroidia bacterium | reverse complement strand
CCACTGCCGTGAAAAATTTTCCATCCGTGGTGAAAATTGGTGAGTACTCACTTTCGCGCGTTGTGGTAAGCTGTTTTGCTTTCTTAGAACCGAGGTTATACGCATATACATCCGCCTGGTTATCTTCTTTCACGGATACATACAACAATGATTTATTATCAGGTGCAAAAGCGGGTTGGTTATCGTATCCCTTACGGTTGGTAATATTTTCCCCTTTTTTAATAATAACTGTATTACCCGCTTTTTTGATCTCGAATAGATAAATATCGCTCTCCGGAATTTGTGCCGCTGCTATAAAACACATACACCATATTATTAGTATAGCAATTGCTTTCATCATTTTAATTTCTCCGCATTAAATCGTTTCATCATGTCTGCAACTTTTTCGCTTACCTGGTTGCCACTTGTTTCAAGGTGCTCGATCACATTCAACAAATCTTCCTTAGGCTTGTTCTGGTTAAACTTTGCTTTTATCTCTATACTTTGAACTTCAATTTCAACAAAAGTAATTTCCTTCGCCAATGCTTGTTTGTATTCAGCCGGCAATGCCTTATGATGATCTGTTGGGCCTCCATCAAAAAACGCGACGGTTTGCTGTAATAATGAAGCTATTGTTTCATCATCTTCAATAAGTCTCGCTTTGCCTTTTACATGAACTGCTCCATAATTCCAGGTAGGAACATTACGTTTGTTGTGGTACCAGGTGGCAGATATATACGCGTGCGGCCCGGTGAATACAGCAAGTACTTCGTTATTCGCTAACACATTTGCATGTGGATTCACTTTTGCCAGGTGCGTGAATAACCTCAGTTTGCCGTTTTCTTCCACACTCAAAAAAGGCAGATGCGTAACAAAAGGATAATCATCGCCGGAAGAAATCAGCAAACCAAATGCATAGCCCCTGATCAGTTCCATTGCATACTGCAAATCATTGGTTTTATATTCCTTAGGTATGTACATCAGTATTTATCGGAAAGAATTTTTTATCAAGCCCTAAAAACAAACGATACATCAAAACTGCCGACAGCACTCCAATCATTCCTCCGACAAAAAGATCGGAAGGATAGTGTACACCGAGATAAATACGCGTGTAACAGATCAGCAGGGCCCAGAGTATGCATACCAGTTTCAACCCTTTGTGCATAGCCGGCAGCAAAAGTATTACTATAGTTGCGAGTGCAAAACTATTAGCGGCATGCCCCGAAACAAACCCATACTGCCCGCCCCTGTAGTTCTCAACCACATGCACTTTTTCCCCGATCTCGGTATTATGTGTGGGGCGATATCGCTTTACCGATTTCTTCACCAGGTTAGAGCCCTGGTCAGAACATAGGATCATAAGTGGTACAATCAGTAAAAATAACAGGCTCCTTTTTTTGTATTTTCTTACCAGGAGAAAAAGAACCAAAAGAAACACCGGCGTCCATGTTGGGAAATAGGTAAGTACCGGGATCACTGCATCAAGCAGATCATTATGAAACCCATTGAGTTTCAAAAAGAGCGACCGGTCAATATTTTTAAGTGTTTCGAACATAAATATTTCGCTAAAAATAGCTTTTTTCTTATGACAAAAAAAACTAAATTAGAGGCTGTTTAAATACTCAAACCTATGGCAAAATCTAAGAAAGAAAAATCCAAATCTTCTATAATAAATTCCAATTCATTAAAATTTTTAGAGTCGTATATTAATAATCCTTCGCCAACCGGTTTCGAATGGGAAGGTCAGAAGATCTGGCTTAATTATATTAAACCGTATATCGACACGCATTTTGTAGATAATTATGGAACAACAGTTGGAATTATTAACCCTGATGCTCCATATAAGGTAGTTATTGAAGCGCATGCTGATGAGATCAGCTGGTTTGTTCATTACATTACCAAGGATGGTTTCATTTACCTGAAAAGAAACGGGGGGAGTGATCACCAGATAGCTCCATCTAAACGTGTAAATATTCATACTAAAAAAGGGATTGTAAAGGCTGTTTTTGGATGGCCTGCTATTCACGTGCGCGATGCAGCAAAAGAAGAATCTCCTTCATTAAAAAACATTTTTCTTGACTGCGGTTGCAAAAGTGATAAAGAAGTGGAAGCACTTGGAATACATGTTGGCTGCGTGATTACATATGAAGATGAGTTCATGGTGCTTAACGACCGCTATTATGTTGGCAGAGCTTTAGACAATCGCGTAGGTGGTTTTATGATAGCTGAAGTAGCGCGTTTGTTGAAGGAGAAAAAAGTGAAATTGCCTTTTGGTTTGTACATTGTAAATTCTGTGCAGGAAGAGGTTGGATTGCGTGGCGCGGAAATGATTACACAGCGCATCAAACCAAATGTAGCCATTGTAACTGATGTAACACACGATACACAAACACCGATGATGAGCAAAGTAGTGAGTGGTGATATCGCCTGTGGCAAAGGTCCTGTGTTAACATACGGGCCGGCTGTGCAGAACAATTTACTTGATCAAATCATTACAGCTGCCGAAAAAAATAAAATTCCTTTCCAGCGTGCCGCTGTTTCAAGAGCAACAGGAACGGATACAGATGCATTCGCTTATTCAAATGGCGGAGTAGTATCTTCATTGATATCACTTCCTTTAAGATACATGCATACAACAGTTGAGTCGGTTCACAAAGATGACGTTGAAGCTGTTATTCAACTGATCTTCGAAAGTGTGAAATCAATAAAGAATAACCAGGATTTCAGATATATTAAGTAAAAAGACGTTTCTCAATAGATGGCCGCAATCTTAGGTTCTATATTAAAAAGAGCAATCGAGTTAAGAGGAAAAATTCCTACTAACCGCAAAACGGCTCTCAAACAGCAGCTCAAAACATTACGAAAATTAATGAAGAAAGCTGAGTTCACCGCTTTCGGTGAGCACTACAAATTCTCCCAAAAACTAAAGGAACGGAATTTCGTAAAGCATTTCCGAAATGATATTCCTGCACATGATTACAACAGCATGTTCAAGAATTGGTGGTACCGTTGCTTAAACGGGGAACCTTTTGTATGCTGGCCCAATCATATCAAGTACTTTGCATTGAGCTCCGGAACTTCCGAAGCATCGAGTAAACACATCCCGGTTACCAAAGACACATTAAAAGCAATTACAAAAGCCAGCGCACGCCAGGCATTAGGACTTGCACACCTGGATCTTCCTAAAGAGTTTTTCCAGAAAAGGGTGCTGATGATCGGGGGAAGTACGCATTTAAATTTTAATGGCACTTATTACGAAGGTGATTTAAGTGGTATCACTACCGGTAATATTCCTTTCTGGTTTCAGTTTTTTTCCAAACCAGGCCCAAGAATCTCAAAGCATAAGGACTGGAACTCGAAATTGAATGATATTGTGCTGAATGCCCACAAATGGGATATTGGTATTATTTGTGGTGTGCCGGCCTGGATCCAGATCATTTTCGAAAAGATCGTTGAACATTATAATGTAAAAACCATTCACGATATCTGGCCGAACCTGCGGATCTATATCAGTGGCGGTGTTTCATATACTCCTTACCTTGCCAGTTTTGAAAAACTGACTTCTTTTCCTTTGATCTTCCTGGATACCTATCTTGCTTCCGAAGGATACCTGGCATTTCAGACTGCCCCGAACGAAGACGGTACAATGAAATTGTTGTTAGACAATGGGATCTTTTTCGAATTCATTCCTTTCAACGAAGAAAATTTTAACTCGGACGGAGATCTGATCTCGAATCCAAAAACGCTACTTGTAAATGAAGTAGAAGAAGGTGTTGAGTATGCCCCGCTTATTTCAACCTGCTCGGGTGCATGGCGTTACCTTATCGGGGATACGCTTAAATTTACCAATGTAGAAGAAAGCGAAATTAAGATCACAGGCCGTACAAAGCATTTCTTAAGCATGTGCGGAGAACACCTGAGTGTAGACAATATGAATAAGGCCATCATTCTTGCTTCAAGGGAACTGGGAATTGAAGTAAATGAATACACGGTTTGCGGAGTTCCTTATAAAGGCTTGTTTGCACATCATTGGTACATCGGAACCAATGATTCTGTTTCGGCAGAAGTTTTAAAAAACAAGCTCGATGAACACCTGAAGATATTGAACGATGACTATCGCGTTGAGCGTGGACATGCATTGAAAGAAGTGATCGTTGATATCCTTCCCCAACAACAGTTTTTAGACTTTATGGAAAGTAAGGGAAAACTGGGCTCCCAGCATAAATTCCCGCGTGTGCTGAAAGGAAAAACAATGGAAGACTGGGTTAACTTTTTAAAAGAAAAAACCAACTAAACAATTTTATGTTCGCCGCAGTATACGAAGGAATCATCTTAGGGCTAGTACTTGCCTTCTCTTTTGGTCCGGGATTCTTCGCCCTTATTAATACAGGTATCAAGTATGGCTTTAAGTCGGGAGCCGCACTCGCTATAGGAATTTTCCTGAGTGATTTTGCTCTTGTAGCATTGATCTTTGTGCTTTTATCACTTGGCGCACAGGGAATATTAAACGATCCTAAAAGTCAATCTTTCATAGGAGTTGTAGGTGGTATCGTCCTTATCGTTTATGGTTCTTTCAACCTGTTCAGCAAACCACCAAAAACGGATGCCGAAATTGATGATGCCAATGCCGTAAACCATCTTAATATAGAAGCAGATGTGCATGTGCCGGGAGAGAAAAAAATAATGGAGAAGATCCCGAAAGTAACCGAATCGCTTCCAAATCCATTTTTGTTGGGGCTTAAAGGCTTTTTTATTAACCTGCTGAATCCGTTTGTGTGGATCTTCTGGATGGCAACCGCAACTACCGTAGGTAGTAAGTTTGAATTTTCAACGCTCAAGATTGTTGTTTTCTTTACCTTCACTTTAGGCATGGTATTGAGTACTGACCTGCTTAAAGCATTTATTTCCTACAAGATAAAACGGTTCTTAACTCCCCGTTTAATGAAAGTGATTAATATGATTTCCGGAGTTATACTCATTGGATTTGGCTTTTACCTGATCTATAAAATTTATTTCCTGCCTGCCCATGTCTGACAAATACGATTACGACCAATTCAAAAAAAAGCTGGAAGAGGAACACACCTTCCCTTCTGTATATATGTTCAAGTTCATTGTTCCGGCAGATAATCACAAGATTGCACTGGTGGAAAGCCTGTTTACGGAAGAAGCCGACGTAAGCCAGAAACAATCAAGCAAAGGCAATTATTATTCCTTAACAGCCAAACAGGTTGTTATGTCGTCAGACGAAGTAATTGAGATCTATAAAAAAGCCATGAATATTGAAGGTTTGATGGCTTTGTAAACCAAAAACCACTTTATCAAATTCTTAAGTCCATCATTTTTTTTTGGTAATTCGAATACTATTTCATTTATTTGCATCCATAAATGAAAAATACAATTCACTATTTTATTCCCACACGTAATTCCGCCTTCTGTTACCGCGGTATTATGAATTGTATTATGTGCCGCTAATCACGCGGTTTTTTAGAGGTTCCAGTATTTATTTCCCGGTTTAAAATCATTTCAATATGCAAACTTTCTCAGAGCTTGTATTAAACAAGCTAAACACATTGGTGGTTGTAGTAAACAACGAAGGTAATGTAGAGTACGTAAGTAACTCTTCCAAAGATCTGCTTGGCTTCGAGCCGGAGCAATTGCTGGGTGAACAATGGTGGATCAAACCACGGGCATCTGCAACGGAAGGCCTGGAGATCCGCGACAAAATCAAAGAGTTATTGCTTCACGACTCCTCAAGGGTTTCGCAGGGATTCGAACACGCTCTGAAAACATCCCAGGGAACCATCAAATGGTTCAAATGGAGTTCCACTATGGTAAGCGAAAACCAATTGCTTGGCATAGGCCTGGATATTACTGATAAAAAAATATCGGAGCAGCGGATGCTGGAAACAAACCGTTCGTTAGCGGAAAGGAACCGTGAAATAACAGACAGCATCAATTATGCACAGCGGATACAAAAAGCCATTCTACCGGATATTTCATTCCTGCAAAAGAAATTCTCGGATGGATTCGTGCTTTATCAGCCCAAAGATATTGTGAGTGGAGATTATTATTTCTTTCACGAAACAGAAACAAAAAAATATGTAGCAGCTATAGATTGTACCGGTCACGGAGTTCCTGGGGCAATGATGTCTGTTATTGCCAATTCTTTGCTGAAAGAAGTTTTTTTCAATAAGAATTTAAGCAACCCGTCAGAAATATTATTTGAGCTGGATGAATTATTATTTGAAGCATTGAATAAAAACAATGCTGAAGAGATCCGCTATGATGGGATGGACATTGCTTTGTGTGCTATAGATAAAGCAACAAATGTATTGGAGTTCGCCGGAGCGATGAGGCCTGCTTTCATTATCCAGAAAGGAATTTTGTCGGAAATAAAAGGAAGTAAATTTCCTTTGGGTTTCCATCATTTCAAAAAAGATTTTGAGCTGAACACAATCCAGCTTGAAGCAGGAGATATGATCTACCTTTCATCCGATGGCTATGGTGACCAGTTCGGTG
>DASWXS010000585.1:0-2549 GCA_036405375.1 Bacteroidia bacterium | reverse complement strand
TCACCAGCGAATTATCGTTATCGGTACACCAGTAAAATAATTCCTCCAGTTCATCCAGGGCTCTTACAGGCAGTTGTTCTGTTTTCTGAAACCAGTTCCAACTACTGCTCAGGCAAATTGTATGTTCATAAGGCAGGTAATAGGATTTGCCCTCGTGCAGGTATTGTTTTTTATCAAATCTGGTGATGATCTTCGGGTCCCATAACCTGAAATCGCTGGGAAAGTATTGAAAATAATATTTGTTGTCTTCGGTCATTAAAGAGGGCAGTGTGAATTTTCGTTTTCCTTCCTCGTTTACGATGGTGTGGTTCACGCTGACGGCACAATGGGGATTGTATTTTTTAACCAGCCGGTATAGTTGATCAATGCCCCAATCCTTAGGTTCCCGTTTCCAACCGCCATCCAGCCATAACTCACAAATATTGCCATAGTTGGTAAAGAGTTCTGTGAGTTGGTTCAGCATATAATCAATATATCGCTGCGGATTCTGATCATTGAAAGAGGGTTCGTGCCTGTCCCAGAGCGAATAATAAATGGCAAACTGGATCCCGTATTTTTGGCAGGCATCTGCCACGGCTTTTACCACATCGGTAATTACCGGTGAGGAAGCCACATCGTAATCGGTATACTTACTGTCCCATAAACAAAAGCCATCGTGGTGTTTGGTGATCAGCAGTACATACCGGAATCCTGCTTCTTTGGCAGTGCGCACCCATTGATCCGGATCCAGGTTAGTGGGATGGTAGGTACTGGCGGGTAAGGTACCATCCGACCATTCCAGATCGGCAAAGGTATTTATGCCAAAATGGATGAACATACCATATCCCCGTTTGATCAGTTCCTTCTGAGCAGTATTGGGTTCAGTGGCCGGTTGCAGGATCTGTGCCTGGGAATGCATGCAGGCCAGCACAAATACCAAAGAAAATAGCAGGCGTTTATATTCTTTCAGGAAAATCATACGGTGTATATAGAAAGTTAGGAAACTGATAATAATGATACAATAATATTTTTGTTTATGATTTTGTCTCCCGTTTCTTTCTTGGGGGTATATCCGGTCAGAATACACGTTATTTTATGCAAACAACTAAGCAGGCGCTATTTATGGATAGTGCAGGAGTGGGCATTCGAAAATGGTCAAACGTTTCTATTGGCAATTGGGCTATAAGTTTTGTAAACTGATAAAGCTTTTGTTTTCGCCTTCAGCAGCATGATAAAAGAAAATCAGCAGAACCTTTGTAATGCCCGGAACCTCCTGTAGGTTAGTATTAGCAATTTTGGTATGCTGCTTTACACATTCGAATAGTTGGGAAGAGAGTGTTTGACTGCTGAACTCTTTTACTGCTTTGATGTTAGAGATAGTTAAATCTTTTTGAACAGTTAATTCGAATACGGAGAAAACCTGCTTTGAACTTTCAAATCCCTGCAGGGATCTGAAACAGGGAGAAGTAAAATTGGGGGTTAAGTGGTATTCATTGGTGGCATCTAATCTTTCTTTTTTTAAATACCTTAATAACTCCAGCGTACGGGATAAGTAGGCTTCCCTGTTTTTTTTATAGGCAGGATATGTATTGTCATAAGCTATTTCTTTTATTTCCTGTGCACCGGAACATAAGCTGATTTGTAAAATGCCATCGCTATCCCTGGTAGCAAATAGCAGCCAGGTTGTATTCTCGGGGGTTAAAATCCCACAATTACTGGTATTGATATTCACTTCTTTTATCAAACTGGCAGGTTCTCCTTTAAATAGTTCTGCTATTTCGATAGTTGCATAACGATATGGCGACTTCATCTCATCTCCGGAAATTTTTTTAATTTTTGCAATTGCAATAAAATCCGATTGCTGGTAGGAGACCATAAATGGGGGAGTGAAACAACTACAGGCTTCGGAATGAAAAGAAATAAGCAAAAACAGAAAGCTGATAAGGGGTTTCATGATTTCAATATTTGAGAATTTCCGCAATGAGCATTCGTAAGGTTAATGCAGATGCCTGATAATTTCGGCATAATCAATTTTATCGAATTCAAGTTCATCCCCCTTCGATATAGCACAGTAGTTAACGAGTAACGGAATTTGCCTCATTTTCTTTGCATCAGCCATCAAACAATAGGATATTTCTTTCATTTTGCCAGCTGAATTGTATTGTTTGGTTTCAAATAAAGCAATGCCTTTTTCCTCATCTATGTATCGGATGAGGATTTCTCTGGGAGGAAACATTTGCGATTGTAAGGTAAACTGGTAGGAGGATGCTGTCGGTTTGGTAAACTTTCGAATATAGGTGGCTTCCGGCCCTTCGCCCGTCCAGTCTATCCATAGCGAGTCGGTTATTTTCACTTTGTAATGACTGTAATAATCAGCTGGAGAGTATACATACATCCGACCTTTATACCTTTGCAGCATGACCCATTCTCTGGGAATATTTGTCAGATCCTGTTTTGCAGGGTGTAGTTTTTGGGAATATAAATAGCTGAGCGTACTGTTGTACGTGTCTCTATCAAATCTGTTGAACGTAAAATCGGAGACTGAGGAATAAAATCGGGAATTTTTATTG
>DASWXS010000584.1:0-3619 GCA_036405375.1 Bacteroidia bacterium | reverse complement strand
TTACTTTATTTTTTCACCAGTATTCCCAGTGCTTCCTCAACATAATCAAAAGTAGAAAGGATCTCTGCTTTACCATCTATAAGTGCCACATCGTGCTCGAAATGAGCAGAAGGTAAGCCATCTTTTGTAACAATGGTCCAGCCATCGGGTAATTGTTTTACTTCTTTTTTACCCATATTAATCATGGGTTCAATAGCGATCACCATACCGTCTTTTAATTTCGGTCCGGTTCCTCTTCTGCCATAATTTGGTACCTGTGGATCTTCATGCAGGTTCTTTCCTAAACCATGACCTACCAGTTCACGCACAACACCATACCCATGGCTTTCCGCATGCTGCTGAATCGCGTATCCGATATCACCAATCCGATTGTTTGCAGTTACCTGCTCAATTCCTTTGTATAATGATTCTTTGGTAACCTCCACCATTTTACGGATCTCAGGCTTTACATTTCCAACACAAAAAGTATAAGCATGATCACCGTGATAACCATTCTTAAATACACCGCAATCAACAGCCAGGATATCTCCGTCTTTCACTACACGATTGTTTGGAATACCATGAACAACCTGCTCGTTGATTGACAAACAAAGTGAACCCGGAAATGGAGTAGGTCCCGGATAACCTTTAAATGAAGGTATTCCGCCCATATCACGAATAAATTCTTCAGCAAGTTTGTCGAGTCGTTTCAACTCAACACCTTCTTTTAATTCCTTAGCGATCATACCAAGCGTGCGTGATACGCATAAAGCTGATTCGCGCATCAATTCTATTTCCTCGCGGGTTTTTAAATAGATCATTTTCCAAACATTTTTTTGAAGAAAGATTTGTCTTCCTTTTTGTAATTTTTGTGTGCCTGTTCATTCACCAATTGATGAGTGAATTCTCCTCCTTCCGGGTGCAATGTTTGCCAGATCTTACTCCAGCCAAGGAATCCACCTACATTACGATCATCAATAAATATATCAGCATTTATCTTTCTACTGATGGAAAGATCGTAAACTTCTTCGGGGTAACTTTTATTTACTGCGTAAAATTCAACGCCGTTCTGCCTGCAATATTCAACTGCTTCCTGCAATAATTCACCATCCCTGAAGGTCCACAAAATGAGCTTATGTCCTTTTTTTTGTAATTGTTTAAGTGTTGCAAAAGCAAACAACATTTCTTTCCCAATCTTCGGAAACTTGTGTTCTACAATTGTTCCATCAAAATCAACTGCAATTACCTGGCTATCGCTGCTTGTGAATTCCTGTTCCATCTCATTAAAGATTTTCTGCTTTCAACACTTTCAAATTTTCATCCAGCTCATACAATCTTGGTTGGGCTGTTCCTATTTCAAATTCAAGGATCTGCTCTGGTGTCATTTTCTCCAGGTACATGATCAATGCACGTAAACTGTTTCCGTGTGCTGCTATCACTACATTTTTTCCTGCCTTCAGCTTTGGGATGATCTCCTGCTCAAAGTAAGGGATTACACGAGCTGCAGTATCCTTCAAGCTCTCGCCATTAGGAGGAGCAATATCATAACTTCTTCTCCAGATTTTGATCTGCTCATCACCAAATTTCTTTGCAGTTTCTGCTTTATCCAACCCTTGCAGATCGCCATACATACGTTCGTTTAACGCTTTGTTGTATGTTACCGGAACATCGCTTTGCCCAGCAACTTCTAATGCCAGCTTCAATGTTTTTTGTGCACGTTGCAAGTCGGAAGAATAACCATAATCAAATTTATAACCATCCAATTTTTTGCCTGCATTCTTTGCTTCTTCAATTCCTTTTTCGGTAAGATCAACATCAACCCAACCGGTAAATTTATTTTCTAAATTCCAAACTGATTGCCCGTGACGAAATATGATGAGTTTTGACATAGTAAAAAATTTCGTGCAAAGATAAGGCGAATTTCCGATTTGAAGATTTGAAAATGCACTAATTTGAAGAGAATAAATCACATGAAAAAGCCGGTCTTATCAAACAAAACCGGCATCTTCATATTTTTAAATTAATTCATTTTCAAATTACACTATGGCTTCGCTCATTTTCGGGAGTTTGCCGAAACGAACAAGTGTATTGATGTGAGAGTTCAATGCTTGCCCGAAGGTTTCATTTTCCAGGTATGGAACGTCAAATTCTTCACAGGTAGCTTTCACTATATGAGCAATGGCAGGATAATGAACGTGGCAGATAAGAGGAAATAAGTGATGTTCTACCTGGAAGTTCAGACCGCCCACATACCAGGAGATAAACCTGTTGTGGCGCGAAAAATTGACAGTTGTATTCAACTGGTGAATAGCCCAGTTGTTTTCAATGGTTCCTTCTGCATTCGGTAAAGGGTGTGTAGTGTCTTCAACCGTGTGAGCCAATTGAAAAATAACTGTTAGCACTACTCCGCCAATAAAATGCATCAATAAAAATCCGGATACAACCTGCAACACGGGTATCTTAAATATAAAGATTGGTGCCGCCACAAAAGCTGCCAGGTAAACGATTTTAGAAACAATGATCTTGAACATGGTTATCCTGTTTTGTTCCTTTGTATTTTTGTTTACACCACCTTTGGTATAACGAACATACTGAACAAAATCCTTCAACAAAACCCAGTAAAGGGTGAGAATTCCATAGAATAAAAAGGCATAAATAAATTGCAGCTTATGATACCACTTCACCTCTGTATGCGGAGAAAAGCGCATAATTAATTTATCGTCAATATCGTCATCCAGGTTTACAATATTGGTATAGGTATGATGCAATACGTTGTGTTGCATTTTCCAGTTAAATACAGATCCACCGAGCAGGTTAAGTGTATGTCCCAGCCAATAATTTACTTTTCTGCTTGACGAATAGGCCCCGTGATTGGCATCATGCATTACACTCATTCCTATACCTGCAAGGGCAAAACCCATTATTGTCCATAAAGCAATAGAAATGCCAAACGAAGGGGTAAAAATAAGCAGGGCAGCAAATGGTAATATGTAGGCGGAAAGCAAGACTACCGTCTTGATCACCATTTCCGAATTATAATGTTTGGAAATTTTATTTTCTTTAAAATAATTGTCAACGTTCTTGCGAAGAGTTGCGAAAAAAAGATTCCTATTAGGGTTCTTGTCAATAAACCTTACTTCTTTGTAGTATCCCATTCGGCAAAGATATGCAAATTATGATACATACGTCCCTAATCACAAGTTAATAAATATCAAATAGTTATACATTTCGACCAAAGAAAGGGGTTCCCTGTTGGGCTGGTATTTTTTCCCTTGCAATAAGTATTTGTAAAGACTTGGGCGTGTATATTTGTCATACAAATTCGATGCTGATCAAATATTTTCCCGTTTGTTGTTTGAATTGTTCAAAAATTGCCTATCTTTGCCGTCCCAAATTAAAAAAGTAATAATATGTATGCTATTGTAAACATAGCCGGGCAACAATTTAAAGTGGAACGCGGACAAAAAGTTTTCGTTCACCGCCTAAAGGCTAACGAAGGGGCAGACGTTGAATTCAATGATGTTTTATTAATCGATAACGGTGGTAAAGTATCTGTTGGAAGCCCTGCAATTGATGGAGCTAAAGTTGCTGCATCTGTTGTTCAACATTTAAGAGGAGACAAAGTTCTTATCTTCAAAAA
>DASWXS010000583.1:0-3301 GCA_036405375.1 Bacteroidia bacterium | reverse complement strand
TGAATGTAAGAGATATTTTTAATCCCTGGTCGTTTTTATAATCAATTGTTCCTTTCAGTTTTTGTACAAACATATTTACCAGTTTAAATCCAAGCGAATCCTGTTTTGCTTCCGGAGCCTGCATCATACCTTTACCATTATCAGATACTGATATACTTACTTGATTACCTGTTTTATAAAATGATAAAGTTATTTGCGGGGCAGGCGACGAACATCCATATTTGTAAGCATTGGTCAGCAATTCGTTCACTATTAAACCCAGCGGTATCAATTGGTCAACATCCAGTAAAAAAGAATCGCCTTTCACAATTAAAGTCACCTCCTGCTTTGGATCAAAAGTTTGTTGAATTCCTTTTGAAAGATTAGAAAGATAATTCCCGGCATCTATAGCACTCAGCACTTCATTTTTATAGATCTCCTGGTGCAATACGGAAATAGCATTTACTCTTTCCTTACTTTCATTAATAGCTTCCAGGGCCTTTTCATCTTTTATGTAACGCGACTGAATGCTAAGGAGACTTGAAATTACCTGGAGGTTATTTTTAACGCGGTGATGGATCTCTTTCAAAAGCACATCCTTCTCTTCAAGGGCTTCATTAATGATCGAATTTTTTTCAGCAAGCTCTTGATTCTTTTGCCTGTTCTTTCTAAAAGCTATGATCAGGGCACTTAATAAAATGACAAGTAAAACCGATGCAATAATAAAGATCATCAGCTGCTTTTCCTGCTGTTTTATTTTCAGTTGATTTAATTCCGAATTGGCATTCAGAAGTTTTATCTGCTGTTCTTTTTCTTTTGTACTGAAAACAGTTTCCAGCTTATCCATTTGCTTAATCCGCTCATCTTTCAGTATCAGGTCGTTATAATACTGAAACAATTTCTGGTGCGAGTAAGCTGACTTAAAATCACCTTTCAGGCTATCCAGATCTGTATACACTTTATAAGCATCATCCAGGTAATGAATGGCATTTAGTTTATTCCCAAGATCTATTGCATTAAGTAAGTATTTTTCGGTTTTCGTAAAATCTTTTTTGTACAAAAACAATTCGGCCAGGCTTACATAAGATGAAACCATGTTATAGGAATTTCCCTGTAAGCTATCGTATTTAAGCGATTCCAGGTGCAATTCTTCTGCTTTTTTATAATTGCCCAGGTACTGATAAACCATTCCTAAATTACCAAGGGCATTTGCAATACCTGATGTATCCTGTAATTTAATCTTCAAGGCATAGGCTTTATCAAATACTTCGATGGCTTCTTTATATTTCTTTTGCTGACGGTAAATGGCTCCAAGGTTATTAAAGATGCCTGCTATCCTGCGTTCATTTTTTGATTTTGTATATTGATCGAGCGACTTGTTATAATATACAATAGCATTATTAAAATCGTTCTGATAAAAATACAACACCCCGATATTCAGGTAAGTCGCTCCTATACCGTCAATGTCATTTAGTTTTTCTTTGATGGCAAGCGATTGCTGATAAGATAGAAGCGCACTGTCGGGCCTGGCCAGGTAATCGTAAGAAAGACCAAGCAGGTTATACGACCAGGATTCGAGATGTTTGTGATTTAATTTTTTTGAAAGTGTAAGTCCTTTTAAAGCATACTCTTTTGCTTTTTGATCATCACTCCCGAGTAATTCTGTAGCAATTTCATTGTAAGCATATACAAGATTTGTATCCTGCTTTCCTTGTTCCACTACTTTTAAATAACGATCTACTTTTTCTTTATCCTGGCAAATAGCAGGTGTAATAATGAAAGATAGTACGCAAATACATATCAGAACATATAGTCTCCTGCATTCAAACATGTGACTAATGTATAAAAACTTTTAATAGGTGTATACTAAGACTTAAGATATTAGACCTGAGACGTAAGACAGATTATTGTTGTATCGAAAAACAGTTTAGTTCTGCAATAATCTGTCTTGAATCTAATATCTTTTATCTGTGTATTAGTTCTTAATAATCTCTTTAATATCTTCAATGATCTTCTTCGCTAAATTCTCAGCAGTGGTTTGAGAAGCGCTTTCAGAGTAAATACGAATGATGGGCTCTGTGTTTGATTTGCGAAGGTGCACCCATTCTTTATCAAACTCAATTTTCACACCATCTACTGTATTTACAGGTTGTTTTTCGTATTTCGTTTTTACTTTCTCCAATACTTTATCTACATCAATTTCCGGAGTAAGTTCAATCTTATTTTTAGAGATATGGTAATCGGGATAAGTTGAACGCAGCATGGAAACTGACTTTCCATATTTTGCCAGGTGTGTCAGGAAAATTGCAATTCCTGCCAGGGCGTCTCTTCCGTAATGAAGCTCAGGTAATATTACTCCTCCGTTTCCTTCACCGCCAATAACTGCATCGGTCTCTTTCATTTTGGTAACTACATTCACTTCACCAACCGCAGCGGCGCTGTATTTACCTTTTGCTTTTTCTGTGATATCGCGCAGAGCTCGTGTAGAAGAAAGGTTGGAAACTGTATTACCACCTTTTTTCATTTTTAGGACATAATCGGCAACTGCAACCAATGTATATTCTTCCCCGAACATTTCACCATCTTCACACACCAATGCCAAACGGTCTACATCCGGATCAACAGAAATTCCTACATCTGCTTTATTTTTAATAACTGTTTTGGAAAGATCTCTTAAATTTTCAGGAAGTGGTTCCGGGTTATGAGGGAAGTTTCCATCAGGTTCGCAATACAATTCGGTGATCTCTGTAACACCCAGGGCTTTCAACAAACGAGGTACAGCTATCCCGCCGGTTGAATTAACTGCATCAACAACAACCTTAAATTTCCTTGCTTTAATTGCTTCAATGTCAACGTATGGAAGAGCCAGTATTTTCTCAATATGCTCATTAATAAAATCACCTGTTTCCGTATAAGTTCCTATAGCTGTAACCTGCGCATATTCAATAGTAGTTTCAGCCAAAGCCAATACTTCCTTACCATCCTGGTCATTTATAAACTCACCTTTTTCATTGAGCAGTTTCAGGGCATTCCATTGTTTAGGATTGTGACTTGCCGTAAGAATAATTCCTCCCTGCGCTTTGTAATGAGGAACTGCCATTTCAACAGTGGGTGTGGTCGACAAACCAAGGTCTGTTACATCAATTCCAAGGCCTGTGAGTGTACCGCAAACCAATTGGTTTACCATTGTGCCAGAAATACGGGCATCTCTGCCTATTACAACAGAAACCTTATTTCCACTATTTCTTTTTACCAGCCATGCTCCGTAAGCTGAAGCAAATTTTACCACATCAATCGGGCTAAGTCCTTCTCCCGGCTTGCC
>DASWXS010000582.1:0-2834 GCA_036405375.1 Bacteroidia bacterium | reverse complement strand
AGAGTGTACGCTTGAAGAAATACAGGCAGAAGCAGATGTGATCAGTTTGCATACACCGTTAACAGAAGAAACCAAATACCTGCTTAATAAAAATTTTTTTAATTCCTGCAAAAGGGATATTTATGTCATAAATACTGCACGCGGAAAATCACTGAATACAGCTGATTTGGTGGAAGCGCTCAAAAGTGGTAAAGTAAAAGGAGCATGCCTCGATGTATTGGAGTACGAAGCAGTTTCTTTTGAGAATATTGAAACCGATAAATTGCCGGAGCCTTTTCAATACCTTATCCATTCAGAAAAAGTGCTGCTTACACCTCATATTGCGGGCTGGACACACGAGTCCAATGAAAAAATAGCTTTGTTCCTGGCAAATAAAATGGCTGAGGTACTTCTTAAACGTTAACTAAGTTTAGTTTTCGCATTTCTTTTTCTCGCATTCTTTTATTACATTTGATTAGAGCTACCCTTGCTCGTTACTTAACTTCTTATTTGTACCTCCATATGAAAAAGATCAACTTACTTTTGGTGCTATGTGCTCCTTTCTTTTATTTCTGTTCTAGGAAAAAAATAGATATCCGTCCTTCCGTTTCGCAACAAATTGTTGGTGAATGGCAAAATGTATACATCAGGGTAGAAATGCCAACCGCCAATAACACAAACTTGTTGCAGATACTGGAAATCAGTGAAGAGAATAGTAAGCAAAAGCTGAAACTTAAGCCCCTGCATACATCTTTTAATGCAAACAGAACTTACCAAAGCGAATACAAAAATTATAATGGCGAAATTATTTATAATCCAAGCGGAATATGGACCATAATCGGAGATACGTTGGTGATGATGGACACATACCCGACCAGAGGTAAGCATTGTAAATACAAGATCGATATGGAGGCCGGCCAGGTAGCGCTTCGTTCGAAAGAAGATTATGATTACGATGGGAAAGTGGATGACTTTTATTATGGTTTATACCGGAAAGTTACAGATCATCCTGCTGTTGTAGTGAAATAGAAATCCTCTCCCGTTTTATGGAAGAGGATCTGTATTGTGTTTTTGTTTTTATCTTACAGCAACCGGCATTTCTTTCGGTGCTTTGATGGTATAACTGAAATTAATTTTTTTGTTGTCCTTCGCTTTAATACTGTTCTTCCAGGTTAACACACCGGTGTTCTCATTGAAATCCGCACCCGAAATATTTTCTTTCTGAATTACGACCTGTTTGTTGTTTGATAATGGCAATTGATCCTGAACTTCAATCTCTATATTTTTTGCGTTGCCGTTCTTCACCAATATCTCATACGCAAAAGTGTAGAGCTTATCATTGTCGAGTATTTTCTCTTTTATCTTATCTTTTTGTTTTTCGCGTTTGATCACTATGCTTTTATCCTGTCCCAGTGTTAATGAAAGTGTATCATTGGTTTCTACAGAATTCAGGTAAGTTTGTCCAACATAGGTTCCTGCAAAGAACAGGGTTGCCTGACCTGGCAACAGGTTCATATCTTCCCATCCCGTTACACGCGCGGTGAGATAAGCATTCATGTCCAGTTTTGGAACTGCTTTGTAAACATATTTTGTAGGAAGTTCTTTATTCATCACTGCAACAATATGTGTTTTGTTGTCGCTTGGAATGGTATAAGGTAATTTGATCTCAAATTCAGCCTGGACAAAATTATCTGTCATGGTTGTATAACTCGTGTTCCATTCGGCTTCCTTCATAACACTTGCAGGACCTGCATTTGTTGGTGTATTGTAAACATCCCCTTTCGACAGGGTCATTTTTTCATCGTCGGTTTCATAAGCAGCTTTTTTATATTTTTTACGTTCATTATCATATTGGCCCAACCACCAGGTATTCAGCGTAGGAATAGTAAAACTCTGGTGAGGATTTCCAGTTGATAATGTAAGGCGAACATCCTTCCAGTCAGCCCCGGTATTCTGGTGAACCAATGCTTTGTAGGTTAATTTCACAGGGCTTTCCACTCCTTCTGTACGCAGATCATAAACAGGTGTCCATCCGGCACTCGCTACATAATAATTTACATTGATGGAAGCGGGAGTTGCGGCATCAGCAATAACATCAATAACAATTTGGTAATCGATCTTTTCGGGCTCAGCAACCGGGTAGCTTTGTGCGCTGATGTCGCTTTGAATTTCTGCAAGACGATTATTCAGTTTTTCTTTTTTTTGATTGATGCTTAATTCCTGTTTTTCCATTTTCAGCAGCTCCAGGTTAATGTTCATAAGCTTTTCGCGAAGAAATATTAATCCATTCTTTAATAATTCAAGCGAGTCCTTTTTAGATTCACCTTTATACAAGCGGTTGCCCAGGAGAACGCTTTTTTCTGTGTTCAATACTTCTTTTTTAACGTAGATTTCTTTCAGATCGAAATCAAGTGATATGATGGAATCATTGATCTGTTTGATGAGCTTGGTGTATTTGGCATCAGCACCTGCAGTAGCTTTATAATTTTGAAGAGCAGGGTAGTGGACATTGTATTGAACGCCTGTAATGATAAAATTTCCTTTTCCGCCGGCCTGGACACTTTGCTGATCAATGTTTGCTTCAAGTCCTTCTATAATTATTTGTGTCTGGCCTGCGGGAAGATTGAGGTCGGCTGTTCTGAAAACCTGTGCCCCGCTCATATATACGGTAACTTTTTCAGGTTTTGATTTAATGAATTTTTCTGAGCTGCCTGCTATTGCTGCACTGATGCTTAAGGCTAAAAATGCGAGCGTGTAAAGTGATCTGTTCATATCGGTAGATTTTTAATTTATTTGCTTTTATCTACTGATGTGGACATGGAATAAATTCCATAAAGAAAATAAGGATCACATAA
>DASWXS010000581.1:0-2188 GCA_036405375.1 Bacteroidia bacterium | reverse complement strand
GAATAAAAGGAGCAAGAGTTGTTAGCGTCCCCGATAATACCGGGAGGAATACTTCGCCAGCAGCCATTTTTGCGGCTTCTTTAATAGGCCGCTTACCATTGTCAAATATCCTGTGTGTATTCTCAATTACCACAATGGCATCATCTACAACGATACCCAGGGCGAGTAAGAATGCAAACAATACGATCATATTCATACTGAAACCGATTGCCGGCATAAACATAAATGCAATGAACATAGAAAGTGGAACTGATAACGCAACGAATAATGCATTGGTTACGCCCATGTAGAACATTAAGATGAATGTTACCAAAATGAAACCAATGATGATTGTGTTGATCAGGTCATGTAAAGTAACTTCTGTTTTATCAGATTGATCCCCAGAAATGGTTACTTCCAGTCCTTCAGGGAAATCATTCTTTTTCATTTCGTCGATCGCATCCTTGATTTTTTCAGATGCTTCGATCAGGTTCTCACCCGAACGTTTGATAACATTCAGGGTAATTACGTTCTTACCGTTACTGCTACTGAAACTTTCTTTCTCTTTAAAGGTATCTAATACGTCTGCAATGTCTTTCAGGTATACTTTTGAACCACTTTGTGAAGAGATTACCAAATTTTTGATCTCTTCCACATCTTTAAATTCTTTCTTTACGTTCAATGTACGTTTCATTCCATCCATCGGAACCTGCCCGAGTGTGATGGAAATATTCTCTGCACCTATTGCCCGGGAAACCTCACCAATAGTAAGCTGAGCTGCCTGCATCTTGTACATGTCAAGATTTACCTGGATCTCTCGTTCAAGATCACCAATCAGTTTAGCTTCATTGATCTCTTTAAAGCCTTCTATTTTTTCCTGCAGATCCTCTGCATATTTTTTAAGTTTTTTGAGGTCGTATTTCCCTGCTACGTTGATGTACATAATGGGAATCTCAGAAAACGCGATCTCTTTAACGAAAGGTTCACGGCTTAGCGTTGGAGGCATATCAGTGCGCGCCTGATCAACTGCATCTTTTACCAGTAATTTCGCTTTTGCCGCATCAACATTAGTATTAAACTCAACAACTACAACCGAAAAATCCTGTAAAGAGGTACTGGTTACCTTTTTGATCCCTGAAACCGATTTCAGTTTTTTCTCGATAGGCTTGGTGATTGTATTCTCAATATTAGTAGGAGAGTTACCAAAGTTTACGGTTTGAACGTAAATGGTTGGTACAGTAATATCAGGGAAACTTTCTTTTGGCAACCCTTGGTAAGCCATGATCCCAACGATACAGATAATAAGAGTGAGAATATAGATACTCACTTTATTATCGATCGCCCAACTGGAAGGCTTAAATTCTTTTATTTTATCTTTCATAATCTGAGTTTTATTAAACTTTTGCTAATGAAGCTATGTTATAACTTATTTGTTTATTGTGATACGGTCGCCTTCGTTAATTACATCGTATCCTTTTGTGATGATTTTATCACCCGCTTTTAAGCCTTCGGTAATTTCAATCAAACCGTTATATTCTTTCCCGGTTTTGATTATTTTTTTCTCTGCTTTGTCGCCAGCGCCATATACGTATACAAACTGTTTTCCATCAATGTCATTCTGGACAAGTTTTACCGGAACTGTAATTGCATCAGAATTGTAATCATTTATCTTGATGTTTGTTACCATGTTCGGGTGATAGTCTTTTTTATTGTCCAATAATACTTCAACAGTAAATGTACGTGTAAGCGAGCTGATGGCGCGTGCAGCAAAGTTTACTTTTGCAGTAAGTGAATCGTGGGTGTCAGGGAAATATATTTTTACAATATCTCCTTTTTTAACACGGCCTGCATATGCTTCAGCCAGTTCCGCTTTTACTTTCAGGTTAGAGAAATTGATCACGCGGATCGCAGGTAATCCGGGAGCTACAGCCTGTCCAAGTTTAATGTCAACTGCATCTACAGTTCCGTTGATAGGTGAAATGATCTTGGTCATACGCAGCTGTTCCTGTAGTGTAACCATTTTTTTCTCCATGCTTTCCTTATTGGTTTTTGCTTGTAAAAATTGTACCTCAGTTCCAATTTTCTGTTCCCACAGGTTTTTTTGCTTTTCGTATAACTGATTTACAAGGTCCATATTGGTTTGCATATCACTAATGCTTTGTTGAATGGTACGTGCATCTGTTTCAGCCAATACTTGTCCTTTGCTTAC
>DASWXS010000580.1:0-1774 GCA_036405375.1 Bacteroidia bacterium | reverse complement strand
TGAACTATGTGAACCTGCGTTATTTTAATCCTTACGGTCCGCGTAGTTTTAATCCGGACAATAAATTCAATGCATACAGTAGTGTGGTAGGTATTTTCCTGTATCGCTATCAGAACGGGCAGCCTCTATTGGTAACAGGTGATGGATCTCAGCGTCGTGATTTTATTCATGTTGCCGATCTTGCAAAAGCGAACTACCTGGCGGCGGTACATCCTGAAAAATTGAACACTGCTTTTAATATTGGTAATGGTTCTACCCTGAGTGTATTGGACCTGGCAAAGATGATCTCGTCGGATTACAAACACATAGATAAACGGGAAGGCGAATCCGAAATTACGTTTGCTGATGTAACTAAGGCAAAAACTATTCTGGGTTGGAGCCCTGAGCATGATATTAAAGAGTATATCGAATCGACCCTGAAACTGAAACAACAAAATTGATTAAGAAATGAAGAGAGGTTTTGCCTGCGGTGTTTTTGATATGTTCCATGCCGGACATGTACTGATGTTGAAAGAATGCAAAGAGCATTGTGACTATTTGATCATTGCATTGAATAAGGCTGAAAATATTTCAAACGATATCAATCCCGGAAAACAAAGACCTTTGTATACTATTGAAGAGCGCGTTCTTATTATGGATAGCTGTAAATATGTGGATGAAGTGCTTGTTTATAATTCAGAAGAAGAACTACTCGATATTTTGAAGACCAAAAAAATAGATATCCGTTTTTTAGGGGATGATTACCGGAACCGGCCAATAACAGGGCAGGAGCTGGATATGGAGATCTATTATACCAACCGTGGCCACGGATTATCAACAAGCCTTTACAAAAAACGATTGATGCAGGGAAATGGATAAGAAGTTTCTGTTTATAACACCGTTAACGCCAAAGCGCTTGCTCACTCCCCTTCGGACGATGCTGTTTGAACAATACATTGAATCGCTGAAGAGGCAGAGTTATAAAAATTGGGAAGCCTTGTTGATTGGGGAAGAGGACAGAACCGATGGAAATATCCGTTATGTGTCTATTGCAGCTGAATCAAAAGAGATCAAGCTGATCTTCGCGAAGGAATATATTCTCAACATGGCCCAAAAACCGGATTATATTATCCGGATCGATGATGATGATGTGATCAATCCCAATGTGTTGAAACGGGTAGCCAACATGGATTTTGATTGTTATGCTGATCATTACCATGCTTTTTATGATCTTACCAACTTCCGGATCAGCCTTCAAAAAAGAGATTGGCTGGCTAATACCGTGATCCATAAATATGAGCATGCCATGCTGGAAATGGGAGAGGACAAAATTCCGCTTCTGCAATGTGATCATAGTAAAGACTGGATCAGGTATTACAAAGATAAAAAGCTGGTGTATGCACCGGAAAATTCTCCGGTATACCTGCGGGTACTTTCTCCGACAACGGTTACCAGCGGCATACATGGTTTGACAAAGAATACAAAGGAAAAATACGATGAGTTTAAATCGAATGTGGTGAAACTTCATTCGGCAGGTGATATTAATTTTAACCAGTACCACTCATATATAAGGGGATTTGGCAAATGGAAGAAGCAGGAGCTACCGGATTTTCGGGAACAGCAACGATCGCTGGAACAGGTCTGGATAAAATTTTATGGAAAAGTTCCCACTGAGCCTTTTACTTTTAAATTGAAAAGAATATGGAGTTCATTAAAGGGCTAAAGCGATTCATACTGGATACCAAGATCTATCTGAAACTTCATTTTGTTTATCCGGGCAAGGAAAAATACAAGA
>DASWXS010000579.1:0-2265 GCA_036405375.1 Bacteroidia bacterium | reverse complement strand
TTCGAAGTTACCCACACATCAGGTATTGGAAGCGGGAAAAGACATAACCGAACTGAAATATGCCCGATACGGAAAAATGGTTCGGGTTCTTATGATAAACTCACGTCTTATTCTATCAACTGGAAACAAAAAGCCTCCGTTGAAAAAATCAATGCTTTGAACTCTGTTAATGCATTCGCAACAAGTTCTGTTTTAGCAAGTGGCGACTGGTACAAAATAGGGATCACCAAAAATGGTGTTTACAAAATAGACCGGCCTTTTCTTCAATCGCTTGGAATAAATGTTTCCACCATTGATCCTCAAAAAATCCAGATTTTTGGTAATGGCGGACGAATCCTCAGCGAAAAAAATTCAGATCAAAAATATGATGATCTTATCGAAAATGCTATCCGGGTGGTGGGCGAAGCAGATGGCTCTTTCGATGCCGGTGATTATATTCTTTTTTATGGGAAAGGTCCTAATCAGTGGGAATACAACAAACAAAACGCAAATGACCTCAAGTATAATTATATTAAAAATTATTATGCAGACACTGCTTTCTATTTCATTACTATTGGATCAGTGAACGGGAAACGAATCCAGCAAAGGGCTTCTTTGAATGGCGCTGAGAACTATACCACTTCTACATTTGACGATTTTGCTTTTCACGAATTGGATGTCCAAAACCTTATCAAATCGGGCAGAGAGTTGTATGGAGAACACTTTGATATATTAACACAATATACATTTGCTTTTACCATTCCAAATCTTGTTCAGGGCGATACAATGTTTGTGAAAGCATCAGTTGCCGGGAGGAATACATCGCCTACTTCCGGTCCGAACTCCATCACCACTTATTTCAATATGTCGTTGACTGATAACCAGGCTTTAAATTTTTCAATGTCCTCCGTCGGACCATCTTACACATCAGATATTGCCAGGGAGCAAGCGCTGTTCAAAAAATATGTGAGCAACAGTTCTTCCAGTTTTAGCTTTACAATAACCAAACAAACTCCTTCTTCCACAGGCTGGTTCAATTATGCAAGAATTAATGCCAGGAGAAATCTTCAGTACTCGGGCAGCCAGTTGAGTTTCCGCGATAGCAGAACATATGCACCGGGAAGAATTAGTAAGTTCAATATGATATCACCGGATCCGGTGATTATATGGGACGTAACCGATCATTTCAATGCAGAAGATCAGCAGTTCAATGTATCAGGAAACCAGGTTGATTTTGTGGCAGCAACAGATACACTTCACGAATTCGTCACTTTCAATTCAAATAGCTTATTTACACCAACAGCGGTTGGAAGAGTTTTAAATCAAAACCTGCACGGTTATGCAAATGATTATGATTACATAATAATAGCACATCCTTCCTTTAAATCACAGGCGCTACAATTGGGACAGCTACACGAGCAATATGACACATTAAGTTACGTGATTGCAACCCCGCAGGAAATATATAATGAATTTTCTTCGGGCTCGCAGGATATTACAGCAATACGTAATTTCATACGCATGTTATATAAACGCGCTACGGTTAAGCCACGCTATTTGTTGTTATTTGGTGATGGCTCTTACTTATACAAACCTTCCAATGACGGAAGTAATACCAATTATGTTCCTACCTATCAAAGCTATAATTCACTTGCTGTATCCTCATCGAAAAGCGCCGACGACTTTTATGGATTACTGGATGATCATGAAGGCGCACTTCCGGGTACAGAAATTGTTGATATCGGCATTGGCCGTTTACCTGTTAAAACACCTAGTGAGGCCACCACAATGGTTGAAAAAGTAAAACACTATTACTTACAGCAGGGTGATGTAAACAAAGAAACAACTGCATGCGATAATTCTGTATACAGTACTTTTGGAGACTGGCGTAACTGGATCTGCTTTTTAGCAGACGATGTTGACGAGGCATGGGAAACAACATTTGTTTCTCAGCACAGCGAGGTTTTCGCAAGCCAGGTAAAAAATCTCGATCCTACCTTTAATATTGATAAGATTTATCTCGACGCATTTCAACAATTTTCAAGCTCATCGGGACAAAAATACCCGGAAGCTGAAGCAACGCTTGAAAAACGCATTCAAAAAGGCGCACTTATTGTAAATTATTCAGGTCATGGCGGAGAATTACAGCTCACCTCCGAAGGCGTGATTGATGTGAGTATTGTTAATAACTGGAAAAACCTGAATAATCTTCCTATGTTCCTTACGGCAACTTGTGAGTTCAGCAGGTTTGATGATCCGGCCCGAACTTCCTGCGGCGAATATGTT
>DASWXS010000578.1:0-7204 GCA_036405375.1 Bacteroidia bacterium | reverse complement strand
CAGATAAAAATTTGTGTAATCTGTGAAATCTGCGTCTGATACTCTTCATCATTAGTTTTTCAAGCAGAGACACTACCCTACCGTTTAGGTTCATGGAAATAAAAAGGGTTACCGGAAACCGATAACCCTTTGAGTGAATATTGAAAAGAATCAGGCAAATATCACTTTCTTCACCTCTTCAAGGATATCAAAAGCCTGCGCTTTGTCTTTACCTTCAGCATAAATACGAAGTAATGGTTCTGTTCCTGATGCGCGCATCATGGTCCAGGTATTCTCATCAAAGAAGAATTTGTAGCCATCCAGGTCTTCCATCCGAATTACTTTGTATTTCCCGAACTGGGTATAAACTCCTTTTTTGCAATTTTCAATGATCTTGTTTTTGAGAGCATCTTCTATCTGCATATCGTTACGCTCGAACCAGAATGTACCGGTAATCTCATACACTTCCTGGATCAACTGATCAAGGCTCTTATTGGTTTTAGCCATGAATTCCCATAAGGTAAGTCCCATCCAGATCCCATCGCGTTCCGGAATATGTCCTTTTATAGCTATTCCCCCACTCTCTTCACCACCAACCAACACATCTTCTTTTATCATAATGTCGCAGATGTATTTAAAACCGATCTTTACCACATCCAATGGTAATCCATAATGATCGCACAGGTTCTTCAGTTTAACAGTAGTGGAGAAAGCAGTACATACTTTGGCTTTCTGTCCTTTATATTTTACAAGATAATGAACCAATAATAAAATGATGTGGTGCGAATCAACGAATTCACCTTTACCATTATAAAGCCCGATACGATCCGCATCTCCATCCGTACACAAACCACAGTCGATGTTGCCGCTATTTTTGATCAGGTTTGAGAATTCCAGCAGGTTCTTATGAATTGGTTCAGGTGCCTGCCCTTTGAAACTCGGATTATGATCGTCGTGTAAATGAATAATCTCCGGGAATAAACGTTTCATAACGCGTTGCCCGGCTCCATACATACTATCATAAGCCAGGCGCATGCCTGAATTCTTAATCGCTTTCAGATCAAAACTTTCTTCAACACGTTTTACATACAGGTCTTCCAATGGCGCCAATTCTCTTTTCCCGTTTTTGGATGCTTCTTCCAGGTTGATAGAGCTGTAGTCAACACTTACTTTTTCAGGAATAATGTCTTCTATTTCCTGCACTTTGTCCGGAGACAAAGGTCCGCCATAAGAGCCTTTCAACTTATAACCGTTGTATGAAGGAGGATTATGGCTTGCAGTAATAATGATCCCAAGGCTTGCCTTATACTCTACAGTTCCTAACGAGATCATCGGAGTTGAAACAAAATCTTTCGACTGGTATACTTTTATACCATGAGCAAGTAGAACTTTTGCTGCAGTATCGGCAAACAATTCGCCTGCAAACCTGCAGTCGTGTCCAACAACTACCGATGGTTCCTTGAAATTCTTTTTAAGCCAAATTGCTGTTGCATCAGTTACACGAGCAACATTCTCTACGGTAAAATCCTGTGCTATAATAGCTCTCCAACCGTCTGTTCCGAATTTAATTTTTGTCATTCTGCAAATATAATTATTAATGTTATTCCTAAAATAAGTAGCCGCAACCTATATAGAATGTAGCGAGATCCCTGGGTTGCAATCTTTTTACAACTGTGGTTGTAATGTTTTTCAGGCTAATGTCGGGGCTGCTTTTTATAAAGTCGTCAGGTTTTGTTGGAAGGAAGAAACTTATTCCCCTGTTTATTACCAGCTTGTTATAAAAGATCCTGTTCATGCCAAAGCTAAAGCCCCAGCCAAAAGAATGTGTCTTATAATACGCATTTTTTGTATCGAGTTTTGCTTGTACATCTGTATAAGGAGATTTTGTTTCACTCACAAGCTCATCATCTGTAAACTTTCCCATCATACTGCAATAACCCATGTTGAGCTTAAAATATTTTCCAAATGGTGCAAGAGCATTTCTGCCATAGAAAATAAGCCCTCCCTGGTAATAATGCCCGAAAACGTTAAGCTGTTTGTTTCGGAACACATACGTGGTTGTTTGTCCTGAAGCACCATCAGCAATGTCCTGGCTAAACGTGAAATAGTCTTTGGATGCTGCTAAACTATATGAAAACGACATGGCAAATTTCCTTCCCATTACCCGCTCTATATTGAGTGAATGCGTGGTGTTAAAAGAAAAAAATATAGCTTCTTCAGCTGTTCCTGATGGATATGAGCCTTTGCTGGTTGGCGATACCATATTCAGAAAGGTTGGTCTTCTAAAAGCGGGACCTATATTTAACTGGTAATTGACAAATGTTCTTTTTCCCTGGTAACCAGGAACAATCTGTGATTGTGCATCAATAACAAAAACAAACAAAACAAACAGTATGTAAATTCCTCTTTTCATTCTATCTCTGCTTTGGCTTGCTTTTAATGGTAAGCATAGTATCGTAAACAAATGCGTTCAGGAAATCCCGCGAATCACTTAAGCGTACAACTGATGTATTGGTGTATAATATTTCATTTTGTTCCAGGTCATACAATACCGAGAAATAAAGCGTTTGTTGCTCTTTCCTGAAAAGGTAAGGTATGGTGAATGGAGCAAACAGTCCACCTGAAAAAACGGTTAAGGCAATAGCTGCGCCGACATTCTTTTTTTCAGTACGATTATTATAAACGCCACTCCACAACACAAAACGTGTATTGTATTTTTTTTGCATTTTTTCAGCAGCGTCGTTTCCAAGTATCATCATGTTGCGATTGTAGCCATGTTCCATAAATTCCGACATCCAGTCGTTCAATAAAGTATAGTCATTGTAAGTATCAATGTCGTTGGTATTCAGGGAATGTGAATCAATGTATACAGCGTCCAGGTTGGCAAGTTTGGCGTTTTCTTTTAATACATTTGCATACTCATTCAGTTTTTCTTCCGAATCATAATACTTGTAATTGTCGCGGATGCGTTCATCTGTTTTAATATAGAACGGATCCAGGATAATGATCTTATCCACTCCTACCCCGCCAACATTGGTTGTTGATTTTGTTCCTTTCTGAACGATGTTGTCAAATTTCTTATTCCTGTAATCTTTGTTGAACTCTTCGGCACGGACAAATTTACTTTCGAAGTCTTTACCGCGCAATAAATCAGTAAGCGCGTACTTATCAAATTCACTTTCCAATTTTGCGTAGTGGATAGAATCAGCATTTACAATCTTACTGGCTTTTATCTCCTGTGCAACCTGCTGAGTACCTATCCTTGATATCTTGGAATCCATATCGTCGTTTTCCAATTCATCCAGCGACCTCATGGTCTTTTTTACTGTGTCGACTTTTACTGTATTGGCAGAATCAAGTACAGCAGGTGTGGCTTTAACAAAAGTCTCATTTATATACTCAGTTCTCGACTTTTTATTGAAATAGGCTATAGTTGTTTCATTGTTTAATGCTAATAATATAAACAAGGAGTCGCATAGCTGGCTCAATTGTTTATCATCACTCAATTCCTGTTTCAGTTTCCAGTTGTAATGAAGCGCCAGTATGTTACTTTCAGGTGCCGAAAGTTTATTAAGCAAATGATACACCTGCTGTGAATTACCTTCTACAGAAGAATAGTCGTAAGATATATATGAATCACCGGCAATATCAATAGTTGGTTCCAGGGCTGGTTTATAATCTTTTTCTTTCGGTGCTTTTGCTGCAGCCACATTAAACAATGCTTTCCCGATCATTTTTTTGAGATAAGCGTTGTTTGGATATTTTTTTAAAAGAACATACGATTCATAAATACAATCGGCGTATTCTTCCTGTTGCAGATCAATATTACATAATTCGAAACGCGCCATTTCGCGCATATTGTAAAACTGATCTTTATTCACCAGGAACTTCTCTCTTCCCTCGTCTGAAAACTCACCCAGCTCTTTGCTTACATTATCTTTACGTTTTTTGATATTGGGATGCGTACTTTTACTATCGTCATAATTCTCATCCACCTTTATCGGGTTCAGCTCTGTATCAGTGAGAAAATAATTTTTAGGAAAAACAAGACTGCTGTCTTCCAGGAATTTTTTTTCGAATTTGATTTCATCAAAAGGCAGATACGAGTATTTCAGCATATTGAATGCTCCCGAAATACCTTTGTAGCTGTATTTTGTTTTTTTAAATATTTTCAAGCCTTCGGCGTCAGCTTCGTATTCAGCGTCCTGGCTGTACTTGTATTTATCTAAACTGTTTCGTTTATATGAAGACTGACTGCTGGAGTTAAAAACCACGTACGAATCAACGGAATGTTTTTTTATAAAGTGAGATGCTTCGTGGCACAAAATGTATGCTAATTGTGCTTCATTATCCAGCTGGGCAAGCAGCCCCACAGAAACAATGATGATACCGTTGTCAGCTGTAAAGGCATTTACGATATCGCTTTTCATTACAAATATCTGTAGGCTTTTGCGCACCTCGGGCATATCCTTAAATGCTTCATCGGCTACTTTATTTACAAATAACGACAACGAATCATTGAACATGATCTTCCCGCTCCTGAGGAGCTGATCCATCTGGAAATTAGAGATCAGGTAAAAATTTTCTTTTGCACGTTTTGTCCGGTAATCTTTTTCCTTTTTTACAGTTGCAATATCCTTGTTTGCTTTTTCTGTAGCCGAAGTTGTATAGATCTTTGGTAAAACGCCACTCGACATCAGGGGAGTATAGTCCGAATCAAATTGTTTCGTCTGGGCTTTAACTCCAAGAGACAGGAATCCTGTCAAACCAAGTATGAAACTTAGTTTCTTCATGTATATACCAAAAATCATTAAGGTTTTTTAGAGTTGGTATCCATTTTAGAGATAGCCATCATTTGCTTCATAGTGTTTTGCATCCCTTCCGTAGAACCGTCCAGGAAAATAACATTTCCTTTGCCCTGTTCTGCAAAATTCTTTATCGACTCAGTCCACATACTGAATAAAATGAAAGAAGGATCGAGCTCTGCGTCACTCATCATTTTAGCTGCTCCCGACATACCTTTAGCTACCTCTTCGCGGAACAATGCAATACCTTGCCCGCGTAATTGTGCTGCTTCTTTTTCAGCGGATGCGGCAATTTTGATAGCATTACCTTCTGCTTCAGCAGCCTTTGTTTTAGTGATCAATAAAGCCTGTCCTTCATTTTCAGCAGCAGCCTTTAAGTTATTAGAAGCAACTACTTTTGCCATCGAACGCATTACCTCTTCATCAAAAGTAATATCATTCAACTGAAGATCGATCAAATGATAGCCCCATTGCTCTAGTGTTTGATCCAACTGATCTTTAACAGCCTCCACAATATCCCTTCTCAATACAAGTACTTCTGATTGCTTTTTGGTGGCAACAAATGCCCGAACCGAGCCTTCGATAGAGCGAACAAGTGCCTGCATTAAATTTTTATCATCAACAAATTTAAATGCTACATTCTTAATTACTTCTTCACTTTGGTTCAATACAGAGTATAACAACATGGCGGTGAAGTTAACATTCGCTTGATCTACCGTAACCGCCTGAAAACCAAGTTCAGCAGAACGATTCTGAATGCTGATTTTTCTGAATACACGCTCTATAAATGGGATTTTAAAATTTAATCCGGGAGTGAGTGTACGATTATATTTCCCGAAAATAGTAGTTACTGCAACTGTACCTTGCTGTACAGTTTTAAAACTGGTAAGGATAAATAAAAGGCCGAAAACGCCAAGGATAATGTAGAAAACCATAAATTTTTATTTTTCTCTAAAGTACGGATTTTTTGCTAACGCAGGCAGTCTCCGAAACTAAATTTTGGACAGTTTTTCTGTTCGTAATAAGCCCAAAAACCTTTTGGGTGAACATGTTTTTTAGCTATATTTGTACCATAGTTCTTTATGGGTACTTATTACGAAAGGTGGAGGGACACGCCCTGGGAAACCTTACCAACCCTTTTTTGAAATGTTGAATGATAAATTATAAATGTTGAATTTAATTCAACATTCATCATTCAAAATTTATCATTTCAGAAAGAAGGTGGGAAATCGTGATGCAGACATCAGTGTTTGTATACAGATAAGCCGGAAACATTAGTTAATTTGTATTATTTATATAATTCACTAATCCCTTCCGCATGCGTGTGAAGGGATTTTTTTATGGTTACAAGCGCAGAAAATAGATTTTCGGACAGAGTTGAAAACTACGTAAAATATCGCCCGTACTATCCCCAGGGCGTTGTAGACCTATTGTTGAATGAAGGGTACATTCAACCCGGAGCTATCATTGCCGATATTGGTTCTGGAACCGGCATCTCTGCTCAGCTGTTTTTGAAAAACAATTGTAAGGTAATCGGGGTTGAGCCCAATGAAGCAATGCGCTCTGCTGCGGAACAACTTCTGGTTTCTGATCTTGAAAATGGAAGTTTTACATCCATACCTGCAAATGCTGAACATACCGGAATAGCAGATCATTCAGTTGATCTTGTACTTGCCGCACAGGCTTTCCACTGGTTCGATAAAGATAAGTTCAGAGCAGAATGCCAGCGCATCCTTAAACCGGGCGCAAGTATTGTCCTGGTATGGAACGATAGAAAGACGGATACAACAGATTTCTTAAAATTGTATGAAGAATTTCTGCAGATGTTTGCCAGCGATTACAAAGAGGTAAACCACAAAAATTTCCAGGACAAAAAGGTATTTGACGCTTTTTTCGGAACAGGGAATTATAAGGAGTTTGTTTTACCCAACTACCAGGATGTAGACCTTTTAGGTTTGAGAGGGAGGGTGCTTTCGTCGAGCTATATGCCCAACGAAAACCACCCGGATTACAACCACATGATGTATGTGCTGAGAAAAATTTACCAGCGCTACCAGGAAAATAATAAAGTAAGACTGGATTACGATACACGAATATACATTGGAACTAGTAAGGCTTCCAACACTTAAACATTAACATACAAAACTATTAATCAGGAACGATTTCATGAGTAAAATTAAGCAGGAGTTAGAGAAGAGAATTTTAGTGATCGATGGTGCAATGGGCTCATTGATCCAGCAGTATAAACTTACAGAGGCTGATTTCAGAGGCGAGCGCTTTAAAAATTTTCATAAGGATGTGAAGGGTAACAACGACTTGTTGTGCATTACCCGACCGGATGTTATTGAAGAAATTCACAAACAATACCTGGAAGCAGGAGCGGATATTATTGAAACCAACAGCTTTAGCAGCACCCGGAT
>DASWXS010000577.1:0-7525 GCA_036405375.1 Bacteroidia bacterium | reverse complement strand
GGCAAGGAAAAATACAAGAAGATTCGATCTATTGTTCCGGCTACGATCAGCAACGTAGGTAATGATGTGGTGATAGAAGAGAATGTTGAGCTCGGACCTAATATGAATGTATTGTCGGATGGACTTTACATTGGGAAGAGAACTTACATTGGATATTGCAAAAGCATAGGGAAGTACACCAGCATTTCTTATGATGTAAAGATTGGCCTGGTAGCTCATCCACTTGACTATATCAGCACAAGCCCGGTATTCTACGCGAAAAGAAGAGGCTGGGTAAAAGAGAATTTGTATGATGAGACGAAGGTAGGGCATACGGAGATTGGAAATGATGTGTTGATCTCTGCCAATGTAACCATACTTGCAGGCGTTAAGATCGGTAATGGCGCTGTAATTGGTGCAGGCTCTTTTATTAATAAAGATGTTCCTCCTTACGCTATTGTTGCAGGCACCCCGGCTAAGCTGATCAGGTATCGTTTTAGTGAAGAAGTGATCACTAAGCTGGAACAGCTGCAGTGGTGGAATTTTAGCAAGGAAAAGCTATTGCGTTACAAGGAATTTTTTGCTGATCCGGCGGCGTTTATAAAACATGCAGACTAAAGTGTTGGTAAGCGTAATCATTCCCTGCTATAATGTAGCGCCTTATATAGAAGAGTGTATTGATTCGGTGCTAAAGCAAACCTACAAAGAGCTCGAGATCATTTGCATTGACAATAATTCCTCAGACAATACCCTGGAGATCCTGTGCAATCAAAAAGCGAAGTATCCTGAACTTATTATTGAACAGGAAAAAACTGCCGGTGCAAATGCTGCAAGAAACAAAGGGCTATTACTGGCAAAAGGGGCATGGATCCAGTTCCTGGATGCAGATGACCTGCTGATGCCTGGTAAAATTGAGCACCAGCTTCATTTGTTACCTGCTGATACAAATACCCTGGCTTTTATTGCAGGTGCATGGATAAAAAGGGATGTGAAGGGAAATGAGAAAGAAAATAATCATATTGAAGAGAGCGTATTTATCGCGCCTTTTATAAATAAATCGGGCAATACCTGCTCAAATTTGTGGAATAAAAATTTTTTGGATAAGGTGCACGGCTGGAACCTGCAGATAAAAAGTTCGCAGGAAGCTGACCTGATGCTACGCTTAGTGCTTTCAGGCGGAACATTCATACCTGATAGAACCCCGTTAACTATTGTAAGGGAAAGGGAAACAGGGCAGATCTCACACCGCAACCCGGCTGATAAATGGAAACAGTTCGTTGATATCCGCCTGGATTATATGGATCAACTGGGAAGAACAAATGCCGGTGAATACAAAAAATGGAAGGATCATTTTTTTGATTTCCTGATGGTGAGCATCATAACGCTTGCCCGATATAACAGGGAAGAAGCAGAAAAGTATTATAAGAAATATATTAAAGCAAACTGGATCTCAGCCAATACCTATGGTTTCACAAAGGCTAAGGTCAATTTTATAAAACTGTTTGGATTAAGGGCATTTCTTGCTCTTACCAAAAACAATAGATAGCAGCAATGGTCATATATATACTCATTGGTACACGACCTAATTTTATTAAGGTAACCCGCTTTAAGGAACTTGCTTCAAAGTTCCCGGGAATGAGCATCAGCATCATTCATACCGGGCAGCATTATGATGAAAAGATGGCGGATGTGTTCTTTCGTCAGTTCAATATGGAGCCTGATCATTACCTGAATATTGCACCAGCTTCTCCCAATAAGCAGATCGCGGAGATCATGGTGAAACTGGAGGAATTGGTGAACAGGATAGGAAAACCTGATCTGCTGTTGGTTCCGGGCGATGTGAATTCAACCATGGCCGGAGCATTGTTTGCTAATAAAACAGGGATCAAACTTGCACATATAGAGGCAGGGCTAAGGAGCTTCGATCGCACCATGCCCGAAGAGTTCAACCGACTGGTAACGGATGAATTGAGCGACCTGTTTTTTGTAACTGAACCAAGCGGAATTAAACACTTGCAGGATGAAGGAAAGAATGCGAAGCAGATTCATTTTGTTGGAAATACCATGATTGACACAATGGTTGCTTTTGATAAGGAAATTGAAAAATCGGCCATACTGGATGAGCTGGGACTTACAAATTCCGGATATGTATTAATGACGATGCACCGGCCTGCTACAGTGGATAACAGAACAGAGCTGGAAAAACTGTTGGAGCTGATTGAATATGTATCGGCTAAATATAAAGTTGTATTCCCGATACATCCGCGCACGGTAAAAAATGCACAGGAATTTGGATTGTACGATCGTATAAAGAATAATAAACAATTGATCTGCACCGAACCACTGGATTATTTTTCATTTCAGAAACTGATCAGCGGCAGTGCTTTTATCCTGACCGACAGCGGAGGAATACAGGAGGAATCTACGTTCAGGAGAAAGCCTTGTTTAACCTTACGTCCTAATACAGAGCGTCCTGTTACTGTGGATGTAGGTACAAACACTTTGTTGGATTTTGACCTGGAAAAAATTATTGAGCTCATCGGGCAGATCGAAAACGGTACTTATAAAAAAGGAGCGATCCCTGAACTTTGGGACGGAAAGGCTACAGAGCGTATCCTCTCTGTGATAGCGGCATTATGATAGTTGTTACATTCAACGATTCCTTTTCAGGTATTTACAAAAGCCAGGTGCTCGACGTTTGTCGGATGTTGCAGGACAAGCATAAGGTTCCTGTAAAGCTCCTTGCTTTTGTTTCTTTACGTAATTATAGCGCTCAGCGTAAACAGATAAAAGCGAACTATGAACAGGCCACTGTATTGCCCATGTTCCCTAAAGTTGGTTTTTGGCGTTGGAATATCTTCCTGTTCTTTTGGGCTGTACTTTTTTTAAGAGATAATAAAATATGGGCGAGAGGACCATTTGCCGCTAACCTGGCTGTTTCATTAAAGAAAACAGGCTTGGTAAAGAAAGTGATCTTTGATGCGCGTGGCGCTTACCAGGCAGAGCTTACTGAATACAGTGTGATTGCAGATGCCACTGTTGTTGCCCAAATAGAAGCTATTGAAAAGCGCGCATTAAATGAAAGCACTGCACAGTTAGCTGTTTCAGAAAAGCTGAGGGAATGGTGGAAACAGAAATATAGCTTTATCCCCTCAGCCAGTGTGGTGATCCCGTGTACACTGAGTTCGTTCTTTGTGAAAGAGCTGCATGAGGGAGAAATTGCAGAGCTAAGAAAAAAGAACGGATATGGACAGGAAGACATCGTTATTGTGTATTCCGGTTCTTCTGCAGGCTGGCAGTCGTTTGAGCTGATCCATGATTATTTATTCAAACAGTTTCAAAAGAATGAACAGCTGCACCTGATCTTTATGTCGGACCAGATCCCTGATACATTACCACTCTTTAAAGAGTTTGGAAATAGAGTGTCAAAAAAATGGGTAAAGCCCGGAGAAGTAAGAGATGTGTTGTTATGCGCTGACTACGGATTGCTGATCCGTGAAGAAAGTGTTACCAACTATGTTTCTTCCCCGGTTAAATTCGCCGAATATCTTTCATGCGGATTACAGGTGATCATATCAGGAGGCATTGGCGATTTCACTGGTTTTGTCAGGGAACATCGTTGTGGTTTTTTATTTAATGAAGCACATAACCCGGTGAAACCAACAGTTGAACAAAAGAAAAAGGCGAATAGTTTGGCCTTGCAGTATTTTTCAAAAGATGCCGTATCCAATACGGAGGCATATGCGAAACTGCTCACTTATCTTGAATAGTAGTATGAAATTCACCTATAGTCAGCTTGCATCAAAACGGATATTTGGATTAGACCTGGTCAGGAGCCTCTCGGTATGTGCTGTAATATTGGCCCATTCGGGACACCAGTTTATTGCAGGTTTTCGTTATGGTGTAATTGCCATCGAGTATTTTTTTGTCATGAGCGGCTTCCTTGTGGGTGAAATGCTGGTGAGGGAATTTTATAACGGTTCAACTCCAAAGATCCTTTTGAATTTCTGGATCAAACGCTGGTTCCGCACCTTACCGCTTTATTACCTGATCCTTATTCTAAAGATCATTTTTTCGCAGCCATTTATAGGCTGGAAAGCCTGGCCTTATTTTTTATTCCTTCAGAATAACCTCGGAGGTGTCGAATTCTTTGCCGTGAGCTGGACCCTGGTTATTGAAGAATGGTTCTACCTGATCATGCCACTGGTGATCTTTTTGTTTTTCCGCAAAGGAATTACCAGGAATAAATTTATTGCCTTTTCATTACTGGTTATTATTGGGGAGAATATTTTAAGGATACTTTATGTTGAATACAAAGACGTGCCATGGGGAGGTATAGTTGGTAATTTCCCTTTCCGTTTCGATGCATTTATGATCGGTGTTTTTATAGCCTTTATAAAAGTAGATTATAAAAGGATCTTTGATTACCTGGCAAAACCCGCTGTGTATGCTGGAATTATGTTAGTGACGCTGGGGTATATTGTTCTTTTTGCATACTATGATGGTGGAATGCTGGCTTCCAAAACATACTGGACACGAACTATTGGTTTTTCACTCACAAGTATTCTTCTCGCATTGCAAATGCCATTTCTGAATAATTCCACTTTCCTGAATTCCATCAGTGATAAAAATCTACTTAAGCAAGGACTAACCTGGCTCAGCTTGTTATCCTATCCCATGTACCTGGTACACATGGATGTATTGCATTTTGTTTCCGAAACATGGCACATTGCCAACGAATGGTTAAGATTTGGTATTGCTTTTCTTATCATCATTGCAATAAGCTACCTCCTTATCGTGTTTTTCCATCAGCCGGTAACTGAATCGAGGAAGAAATTCCTGATCAAATAGATATGAGCGCCGAGCACAAAAACAATATTCCTGTTCTCGATTCGTTAAGGGCATTTGCTGCGCTGTCCGTATGCTTGTTCCATTACGTGTGCACAACAACCGGTTTTATCCAGGGTGAAGGTGTAAAGGATCTCTTTTCGATTGGCATTTATGGAGTGCAGCTTTTTTTCGTGATCTCCGGTTTTGTTATTCCCTGGGCGATGTATAATGCGGGCTTTCGCTTCTCTAACTTTTTCAGGTTCCTGTTTAAAAGGTTATTAAGATTAGAACCACCGTATATTGTTTCGGTGCTCCTGGCCTTATTTATTCTTTACGCGAAAGAAAAGTTCTTTGGGATGCAAACCGGTGGAGACCTTAGTTATCAGCGGATACTGCTGCACCTGGGATACCTGATCCCATTCTTTGAACAGTATGAATGGCTGAATACCGTTTACTGGACCCTTGCTGTTGAGTTTCAATACTATCTTCTTATTGCGCTCCTTTTTATTCCATTGATCAGGATGGGATTGATGTTCCGCGTTTTTGTTTATGCCGGAATAATAGCCGCAAGTTTTATTGGAGGTAAACCCTTTTTGCCTTATTGGCTTCCTGTGTTTATGTTAGGAATACTCCTGTTCCTTTTTAAATCAAAACGGATAGCAGATAAGGAATATTATATTGTTTCTGTCCTGATGTTTGGTTTTTGTGCTTACAAGTATGAGCTGGCATCGCTTGTGTATATTATCATTCCGGTAATTGCTGTGCTTTATTTTTCGCAGTACAAGATCAAGGGTTTACACTTTTTAGGAAAAACTTCCTATTCTATTTACCTGATCCACCCGCTTATCGGTGGGACGTTTATCAACATCCTTTCCCATTCGGTACATCATCCGCTTATGAAAGCAGCGCTGATCCTGGCAGGCGTAATTATCACCCTGGTTTCGGCATATATTATGTATCTGCTGGTTGAAAAACCATCCAAAAAATTATCCGCTTCTATTTCCTATAAACTTAGCTGATGAAAATCGCCTTGCTCACCGACGGTATTTTTCCTTACGTAATTGGCGGGATGCAGAAGCATTCGTATTACCTGGCTAAGTATTTTGCCCAAAAGGGTATTTATGTAGATCTGTACCATACCAACCAAAGCAAGCTGGATATTGCAAAGTTGGAGCTGTTCTCAGAAGAAGAAAAAAAGTTTATCCGTTCTTTTGTGATCCCATTCCCGAAGCCTGGAAAATTGCCGGGGCATTACCTCAAGGCATCTTATTTGTATTCATCGGCTGTTTTTGAAACGTTCAAAAGGCAGGAGCCTGCTGATTTTGTTTACGCCAAAGGGTTTTCGGCCTGGCGGCTTATTGAAGAAAAGAAAAAGGGATTTAAATGTGCGCCTGTTGGTGTTAACTTTCATGGCTATGAGATGTTCCAGAAAGCGCCTGACTTTAAATCTTACCTGGCATCGAAATTGCTGTTGCAGAAACCTGTATTGTATAATACAAAAAGTGCTGACCTCGTTTTTTCGTACGGGGCAAAAATTACGGATGTGATCAAACAGATCGGTATTCCGAAAGAAAGAATCATAGAGATCCCAACCGGGATTGAGGAATCCTGGCTTAATTCCGTGACCAGCGAACCGGGAGAAAAAATCAAGCTGTTGTTTGTTGGACGCTTTGAACGCAGAAAAGGAGTGGAGGAACTGAATAAAGCATTAGCTTCTTTAAATGCTAATAACAATTTTGAGTTCCATTTTATAGGGCCTATTCCTGAAAGTAAAAAGCTAAAGTCATCACAGATCATTTATCACGGCGCTATTACCGATGCATCGGTAATGAAGCAAAAGGTAAAAAGCATGGATGTGCTGGTTTGCCCAAGTCATTCTGAGGGAATGCCGAATGTGATCATGGAAGCAATGGCGTCAGGCCTGGCTGTGATAGCAACCGATGTGGGCGCGGTAAGCCTGATGGTAGATGATACGAATGGCATATTGATAGCTGACAGCAAACCCTCTTCCATCACTAACGCAATAAATAAAATACTCAGCCTGCCTGCAGGATCATTGGTAAAGATGAAGCAGGCAAGTGTTGAAAAAGTCCGAAGCCAGTTTCTGTGGGAGCACATCATTCAGGACACTATTCAAAAGATCAGCAAGCACCTTGTGTGATGGAAGAACCATTCAATAAAGAAATACTGATGCAGCTGGTAACCGAAAAAATGCCCTTTGGCAAGTACGAAGGAACCGTGTTGTGTAATTTACCGGTATCGTACCTGGAATGGTTCCTGAGAAAAGGTGGCTTTCCAAAAGGGAAACTGGGGATGCAGCTGCATACCATTTACGAGATCAAACTCAATGGACTGGAGTTTCTGCTGGAGCCGCTGAAGAAAAAATAGGTTAGTGTGAGTCAGTTCGGGCACAGCCGGAAACGACATCAGGCCTCTGAATGTTCTCGACTGCGCTCGAACTGACAGAGCCCCTTCATATATATATTAAAATCAAACGCTATGAGCAACGATACGGTTACTCTGAAAACCGCAACCTTTAATCCGAAGGTAAAGACCTATATCTTTTTCGTGGTGCTGTTCTTTCTTATTACTTCCTTTATCGGGATCGTATTAATTCCTTTCTGGATCTTTGGCCTGGGACAATGGCTGAGTGGGAAGTTCTTTAAAACCCTATCGTGTACCCTCACCAATAAAACACTTAATTTTTCCAAAGGAT
>DASWXS010000576.1:0-10080 GCA_036405375.1 Bacteroidia bacterium | reverse complement strand
GTTCCGCGCCTGCTCGAAAAAGTTTATGAAAAGATTGTTAGTAAAGGAACTGAATTAAAAGGAATAAAAAAACTGATTTTCTTTTGGGCATTAAACCTTGGGCTAAGATATGAACAGCACAGGGCCAATGGCTGGTGGTATGAAAAACAACTGGAGCTCGCCAACAAACTTATTTTCAGCAAGTGGCGCGAAGCACTAGGCGGCAACGTCGCATGCGTGGTTTCTGGTGGAGCCGCTTTACAGCCTCGTCTTGCCCGTGTTTTTAACGCAGCAAAAATAAAAGTACTGGAAGGATATGGACTGACAGAAACTTCACCTGTAATTGCAGTCAATTGTTTCAATGAAGAAAACATGAAAATAGGAACGGTTGGACCTGTAATCAAAAACGTGCAGGTAAAAATTGCTGAAGACGGCGAGATCTTTGTGAAAGGTCCGAATATCATGTTAGGCTATTACAACCAACCTGAACTGACAAAAGAAGTAATTGATGAAGAAGGTTGGTTTCACACCGGAGATATTGGAACCTGGGAAGATGGTAAATTTCTGAAAATCGTTGATCGCAAAAAAGAAATTTTTAAAACGTCCGGTGGAAAATACATTACACCTCAGTATATAGAAAACAAGTTAAAAGAAGGACGTTTTATTGAACAGGCAATGGTAATTGGTGAGAACGAAAAATTTGCTGCCGCATTCATTGTTCCTGCATTCGCTCACAATAAAAACTGGTGCGCAAAAAAAGGAATTCAATACACTACCGAAGCAGCAATGATAAAACACCCCGAAGTGCTTCGGAAAATAAATGAAGACCTGGACAAAGCAAATAAAGACCTGGCTCAATATGAAAAAATTAAACAGATCGAAATTCTTACCCGCGAATGGAGTGTAGAGAAAGGAGAAATGACACCAAAACTTTCACTCAAACGGAAGATCATCCTGAATGCAAACATGGATGCATACAATAGAATTTACCATAAAACACAATAAGCTAACCTAAATCAGAATTAAAACCATGAGTAAAAAGCACACCGAAACAATCGACTCTAAATTAAAAAGCGCCTGGCAAATTGTAAGCCGGATGTATAACCTGGAAGCATCGCAACACAATGCAAGCATTGCTATTGGCCATTTCCTGTTGAATGTAGATAGCCAGGAAGGATCATTTGCTTCTGACATTGCACCAAAATTAGGAACGGAGGGCACATCACTTTCACGCATCATTGATTCACTGGAAAAGGAAAAGCTGATCCTTCGCAAACAGGACAAAACCGACAAACGAAAAATGAAGATCATGCTAACGGCAAAAGGAAAAAAGAAAAAGGAGTTGGCAAAAACCTATGTGAGAGACTTTAATCAGCGGGCAACAGAAAAGATAGGGAAAGCTCGCATTGAAGAATTTTTTAAAATCATTAATGAGATCATTGAACTGGCTGAAGAAAAAACGAAAGAATTAAAGAAATAAAAATCCTTATGACCCGAATCATTAAAAAAGTAGCAGTGCTTGGCTCAGGAGTAATGGGCTCACGCATTGCATGTCATTTTGCAAATATCGGTTGCGAAGTATTATTGTTGGATATTGTTCCAAAAGATAGCGCTGAAAATCCGGTGTTAAGAAACAAAATCGCAAAAGATGCACTTGATTTTGCACTGAAATCAAATCCTTCACCTATCTATCATAAAAGATTTGCTTCCAGGATCGCTATCGGAAATTTTGAAGACGATATGCCAAAAATCGCCAACTGCGATTGGACCATTGAAGTGGTAGTGGAAAACCTGGATATCAAAAGGAAGATTTTTGATGAAGTGGAAAAATTCAGGAAGCCGGGAACATTGATCAGCTCAAATACTTCAGGAATCCCGATTCATTTTATGACAGAAGGAAGATCTGATGATTTCAAAGCGCATTTTTGCGGCACTCACTTCTTTAACCCGCCACGTTATTTAAAACTGTTGGAAATTATCCCGACCAAAGATACTTTACCTGAGGTAATAGATTTTTTAATGCATTACGGAGAATTATACCTCGGCAAAACTACGGTTCAGTGTAAAGACACACCTGCATTTATTGCTAATCGTGTAGGCGTTTACAGCATCATGTCGCTGTTTCATACTGTAGAGAAAATGGGCTTAACCGTTGAAGAAGTGGATAAACTAACCGGCCCAGTGCTGGGGAGACCCAAATCTGCCACGTTCCGTACCTGCGATGTAGTTGGTCTTGACACATTAGTTATGGTAGCAAAAGGTTTGCAAAAAGGATTACCTAACGACGAAGCTAAAGACGTTTTCAAACTTACCTCCTATCTCGAAAAAATGGTGGAGAATAAATGGTTTGGAGACAAGACCGGGCAAGGATTTTACAAAAAGATCAAAACAAGCGGCAAATCCGAGATTCATGCCCTTGATCTTACATCAATGGAATACAAACCCTCACAAAAGGTAAAGTTCGCAACACTGGAGCAAACCAAACCTATCGACAATTTAAAAGATCGTTTAAAAGTGCTTGTGCAGGGTAAGGATAAAGCAGGAGAATTTTATCGCGCTACATTTGCCGGGCTGTTTCAATACGTTTCCAATCGTATCCCTGAAATTGCTGATGAGATCTACAAAATTGATGATGCATTAAAAGCAGGGTTTGGCTGGGACCTGGGTCCATTCGAATACTGGGATGCAATTGGTGTAAAGGAATCTGTTGCATTAATGGAACAAAGTGGCAATAAGCCTGCCGATTGGGTATACGATTTTTTGAAAACAAATTCTTCGTTTTATAAAATCGAAAACAATGTTCGTAAATTCTACGATATACCATCCGCTTCGTACAAAGCAATTCCCGGATCAGAAAGTTTTATTATTCTCGACAACATTCGCGCAGATAAAACAGTATGGAAGAACAGTGGTTTAACGGTAACAGATATTGGTGACGGGATTCTTAATGCCGAGTTTCATACCAAAATGAATACAATAGGTGGAGAAATACTGGGAGGATTAGTAAAAGCTGTAGAGATAGCAGAAAAAGATTTTCGTGGATTGGTGATCAGCAACGATGCTCCGAATTTTTCAGCCGGTGCAAACGTGGGACTAATTTACATGATGGCAGTTGAACAGGACTGGGAAGAGCTGGATATGGCTGTTCGTACTTTTCAAAATACTACCATGCGGCTTCGTTATTCTTCCATACCTGTAGTAGCTGCACCTCATGGGCTTACACTCGGAGGTGCCTGCGAAATATGTTTGCATGCCGATAAAGTAGTAGCTCATGCAGAAACTTATATTGGCTTGGTAGAGTTTGGAGTTGGTCTTATTCCGGGAGGTGGTGGAACAAAAGAATTTGCAGTTCGCTTAAGTGATTCTCTCCAGGAAGGTGATGTGGAACTCAATACATTCCGCGATAAATTCCTGACCATCGGGCAGGCAAAAGTTTCTACTTCCGCACACGAAGCATTCGATTTGGGTATTTTACGTAAAGGAAAAGATAAAGTAGTTGTATCCGGGAAGCGATTATTAACCGAAGCAAAAGCCGAATGTATCTTACTGGCTGAAGAAGGATATACGCAACCTGCACTGAGAAAAGACATACGTGTTTTAGGGAACCAGGCTTTGGGATTGGTATATGCCGGGGCAAACTCTATGAGAAGTGGAAACTACATCAGCGACCACGATCAGCTCATCTCTGAAAAATTGGGATATGTTTTAGCAGGAGGAAATTTATCACAACCAACATTGGTTTCTGAACAATATTTATTAGACCTGGAAAGAGAAATATTTTTACAACTGTGTGGCGAAAGAAAAACACTGGAGCGTATTCACAGCATCATTAACGGAGGGAAGGTTTTACGAAATTAAAGAATGTACCATGTAAGTTGTAACATGTACCAAGTTAAACCTAATAAAACAAAAAAATAAATTATGAACCAGTTTAAAGATTTAAAAGTATGGCAGGAAGCCATAGATCTTGGAGTAGAAGTATACAAACTAACCAGGCAATTTCCTCCTGAAGAAAAATACTCACTGGTAAGTCAAATCAACAGAAGTGCAGTTTCGATTTCCTCAAACATTGCTGAAGGAGCAGGAAGAAATAATCCCAAGGAATTCAGACAATTTTTGGGTATTGCATTGGGTTCAGCCTGCGAACTTGAATCACAACTTGTTATAAGCCAGAAACTGGATTTTATTTCCTTGAAAAATTTAAATACACACACAACAAAACTGGTCCATATTCAAAATATGATCAACAAACTCATAAAATCAATAAATCTCAACTAAAACAAAATACAAGTTACATCATACAAAATACAGAATACGACCAAACAAATAAACAACATTATGAAAGCATATATAGTAGCAGGGTTCAGAAGCGCAGTCGGAAAAGCACCAAGAGGCTTGTTCCGTTTTACACGTCCCGATGATCTGGCAGCGGATGTCATCAGGCATTTGGTTGCTTCTGTTCCTCAATTGGATAAAGAACGTATTGATGATGTAATGGTTGGAAACGCTATGCCTGAAGCTGAACAAGGATTGAATATGGGACGACTCGTTTCCCTTCTTGCATTGGATACAGATAAAGTATCAGGAATGACTGTAAATCGTTATTGTGCGTCAGGATTGGAAACCATTGCCATCGCTTCAGCAAAAATAAATGCAGGAATGGCTGATTGCATCATTGCAGGAGGTTCGGAAAGTATGAGCCTGATCCCAATGGGTGGATGGCGAATTGTGCCAAATCCAAAAGTAGCAAAAGAACACGCAGATTGGTACTGGGGAATGGGACTCACAGCAGAAGCAGTTGCTAATGAATTTGGTGTTTCACGCGAAGAGCAGGATCTGTTCAGTTATCATTCGCATCAAAAAGCACTGGCTGCTATTAACGCGGGGAAATTTAAAGATGAGATCGTTCCTGTTAAAGTAACGGAAACATATTTGGATGAAAAAAATAAAAGAAAAACAAAAGAATATGTTGTTGATACCGATGAAGGTCCGCGTGGTGACACATCTGTTGAAGCATTGGCAAAACTAAAACCCGTTTTCGCGCAAGGAGGAAGTGTTACTGCTGGTAATTCTTCTCAAACAAGCGACGGGGCAGCCTTTGTATTGGTAATGAGCGAACGCATGGTAAACGAATTAAACCTGAAACCAATAGCGCGATTGGTTTCCCATGCTGTTGCGGGTGTTCCGCCTCGCATCATGGGAATTGGCCCTGTAGCCGCAATTCCAAAAGCATTGGATAAAGCCGGCTTAACACTCAACGACATTGATCTTTTCGAGTTGAATGAGGCCTTTGCTTCACAATCACTCGCAGTTATAAAGAAACTGGATATGGATCCATCTAAGGTAAATGTGAACGGCGGAGCTATTGCACTTGGTCATCCATTGGGATGCAGCGGAGCAAAATTATCTGTTCAGTTGTTTAATGAGTTAAGAAGACAAAATAAAAAATACGGCGTAGTAAGTATGTGTATCGGAACAGGCCATGGTGCAGCAGGAGTATTTGAGTTATTATGATTTGAGAAATTATGGAAAAGGAATTATTTAATAAGCTGGTAGCAATCCGAAGACAGATTCATGCAAATCCGGAAATAGGCTACCAGGAATTTGAAACCGCTTCACTGATCTGCAAAGAACTTGATGCTCTTGGTATTACATACAGGAAAAACATTGCGAAAACCGGTGTTATCGCTGAGTTAAAAAAAGGAAACGGCCCTTGTATTGTTTTGCGTGCCGATATGGATGCATTACCAATAAAAGAGGAAACGGATTTCGATTTCAAGAGCACAAAAAAAATGAAAGCGGCAAACGGAACCGAAATTCCTTTAATGCATGCCTGTGGTCACGATATGCATGTTGCCATATTATTGGGTGCTGCAGCTCTTTTAAAGAAAAGTGATTTTAACGGAAGTATAAAATTCATTTTCCAGCCTTCGGAAGAAGATGTGCATGATGATCCGGAGCATAAATCAGGAGGTCAAAGAATTGTGGAAGCAGGTGAATTAAAAGATGTAAAAGCAGCTCTTGCCCTGCATATGCATCCTTTGCTTCCTGTAGGAAAAGTAGCTTATAAATTAGGACAGGCATTGGCCTGTGCCGGATTCTTTAAAATAGAGATAACAGGTAGAATGGCACATGCATCTGTTGCCCCTCACCTTGGAATTGATGCTGTTCTGATTTCCAGCCAGCTCATCAGCACTATTTCTGCATTGGTTCCTAAATACACTGCTCCAACAGAAGCAATAGTAGTTTCATTTACTAAAATAAATGGTGGTGTAGCTCCCAACGTAATTGCCGACAAGGTAATTGTGGAAGGTACAGTGAGGGCACTTGACCTCAACACTTTTAATTCGGTAAAAGAACGCATGCAAAAGATCATTGAAGGAACAGCAATTTCTTCAGGAGCAACAATAACTATTGAGTACAACCTTAACTATCCAAGTTTACTGAACGATAAGAATGTGCACAATACCGTGACTGGCGCATTAAATGATGTTTTTGGTAAAGAAAATATTATTCCGGTGGATGCGATCCTTGGTTCTGAAGACTTTGCTTTTTACACACGTGAAGTTCCTTCTATGTTTTATTTCCTTGGCGCACAGGATACAGCAGACAAGTGTTATTTTCTTCATCATCCCAAAGTTGTATTTAATGAAGACTGTATACCATATGGTTCAAAATTATTAGCAGAAGGAGCATTGAAACTACTTGAGCAGACGTAAGAATCAGGAGCCAAGACACAGGACAATTTACGTTTTGTTACCAAATCAAGTTGTTTAACTTAAACTGTCCTGGCTCAAATAGTCTTGACTCCTGGTTCCAAAGAAAATTACCAGATAGGCCATAAAACAAGAAACCAGAAATAAAAAACATTAAAACATAACGTTATGTCAGCAAATAAAAAAACAAAAGGCGGAGAATTCTTAATTAAAGAAACAAAAGCGGAAGAAATCTTTATTCCTGAACAATGGACAGAAGAACAGCTGATGATAAAAAAAACCTGCGAAGATTTCCTGGAGCAGGAAGTAATGCATAAGCTGGATGCAATAGATAACCAGGAAGAAGGACTTATGCCTTCGCTTCTCGACAAAGCTGGTGAACTGGGCATCCTGGGCATTTCTGTTCCTGAATCGTATAGCGGCCTGGGGCTGGATTTTACCACATCAATGCTGGCTACAGAAGTTATAGGCGCAGGACATTCGGTTGCAGTAGCACTTTCGGCTCACACAGGTATCGGCACGCTTCCTATTCTGTATTATGGTAATGAAGCTCAGAAAAAGAAATACATCCCAAAACTTGCAACAGGCGAATGGAAAGCCTGTTATTGTTTAACAGAACCTGATAGCGGCTCAGATGCAAACAGTGGGAAAACACATGCAAAATTATCTGCAGATGGAAAGCATTATGTTCTGAATGGCCAGAAAATGTGGATCACCAATGGCGGATTTGCAGATATATTCACAGTATTCGCAAAGATCGATGATGATGCCAATCTCTCTGCGTTTATCGTGGAAAAAGCATTTGGCGGAGTCACGCTCAACCCGGAAGAACATAAAATGGGAATAAAAGGAAGCTCTACCAGGCAGGTATTCTTCACCAATTGCATGGTTCCGGTTGAGAACCTGTTATCGGAAAGAGGAAATGGTTTTAAGATCGCGGTTAACATTCTTAACTTAGGTAGAATCAAATTGGCGGGTGCTGCAATAGGTGCGAGTAAAAAAACAATTACAACTTCTGTTAATTACGCGAACGAGCGCCAGCAATTCGGAAGATCTATTTCAAAATACGGTGCCATAAGACATAAAATTGCTGAGCAGGCTATTAAAACATTTGCATCCGAAAGTGCAATTTACCGCGCTTCTCAAAACATTGAAGATGCCATCCACGCATTGATTGAAGAAGGAATGGACGAAGCAAAGGCAAAATTGAAAGGCGTTGAGCAATTTGCAGTAGAAGCTGCCATATTAAAAGTACATGGTTCTGAAGTGTTAGACTATGTTGCTGATGAAGGCGTACAAATTTATGGAGGAATGGGATACAGTGCAGAAGCTCCAATGGATCGGACCTATCGTGATTCACGCATCAACAGGATTTTTGAAGGAACAAATGAGATCAATCGTTTGCTGATCGTTGATATGATCTTAAAACGGGCAATGAAAGGCGAACTGGACCTTATGAGCCATGCACAAAAAGTTGCAGCTGAGCTGGTAGGAATTCCTGAAATGTCTGAACCCGACGACAGCTTATTTGCTTATGAAAAAAAACTGGTAGCGAATTATAAAAAAGCTATCCTGGTGGTCGCAGGTGCGGCAGTTCAAAAATTGATGATGACATTGAGCAAGGAACAGGAGATCTTAATGAACGTTGCCGATATGATCATAGAGACATACGTGGCTGAATCAGTTTTATTACGGACAGAAAAACTGGTAAGCATGAAAGGTGAAGAGAACTGCAAAGAGCAATTGGCCATGATGCGTGTTTATGTGAATGAAGTATGCGATTCGATCTGGCTGAATGGGAAAGAGGCATTAAACAGTTTTGCCGAAGGCGACGAGTTACGCATGATGTTGATGGGACTAAAAAGATATACAAAACAGGATGCATTTAATTCAAAAGCTGCACGGCAATTGATCGCTCAAAAATTAATTGAAGAGAATAAATATTGTTTCTGATGCAAAATATATTTTATACGGGAAAAGTATTATGGTCGCAGGTAGATGCAAATATGCATTTGCGACATTCTGCATATGCCGACTTCGGTGCAGAAGGCCGATTGGGATTACTGGAAGCAATCGGCTTTACCTCTTCAGTTTTAAGAAAGCTGAATATTGGCCCGATACTCTTTCGGGAAGAACTCATTTATAAACGCGAAGTAAATCCCGGTGATACCATCAAAGTAAGTTGCGAATTACGTAAAACCAGGAAAGACGGTTCCCGATGGTCATTCACCCAGGTTATTTATAGAAGCGATGGCGTTGAAGCTGCAATAATAAACACCGACGGGGCATGGCTGGATAAATCAACACGAAAACTAACTGCACTACCGGAAGAATGGAGTTCAAAATTGATGGAGATTCCTAAAGCTGAAGATTTTGTTTTAGAAGATCGAGTTTAAAACACAATGCCAGGTCGAGCGTAGTCGAGACCAGGTTCAACCTGGCATAATCTTACATTCAGATCTTCGCTTACTTCTTCCCTACTCCACATTTTAAGTTCCATTCATTTACCATCCAGTAAGGATCATTTTTAAAACGTTTCCAGTCTTCCAATAAACCAATATGCAATTCTTCAATGGCCTGCTTTGTTTCCGGGCTATACTTTTCGTAATCGTTCTGATACTTTGAATTTTTAATAAATTTTTCAATGTATTCGATCAGGTTAAAACAGGTATTGAACTGCCCGCAGGCAATTACTGTATTAGCCATATTATTTTCTCCTTCCAGTTCCTTTTCGGTGAACCAGAGTGTTGTAGCCATTGTATTGGCTTTGTTGGCCACTTTAATAAGCATATCCCCCGGATCCAATATCCTTTCATCAAAATAAGGATATTTCTTTTTCCGCTTTTCTACCTCATCATCCGTCATATCGGGAATAGCATTCATAATTAATCGGGGCCTCCACTCTGATTCGCCATATACACGCTGAAAACCAAACCAACGCATTTGTTTTACAAACACTTTAGTTACCAGCTTCATTGCTGATTTCCTTCTATTGATGATCATATTATAAATAAGACCAAATCTTAATTTATCAAACAAGCCAAGCCGCTTACCAAAATATTCGGGAACTCCCAGCAAGCGGGTAAGCCCGGTAAATCCAACAGAAAACACAAACAGTACAAATGCAAGTAATATCCCCAATGTTCCGAATACAGATAATAAAATGATAAGGGCTTTTATATCTGTTAAACAGGCGAGTACAATACATGCTGTTCCAACAACACTACTAATCATTCCAAAGTTGCGGAGTTTTGTAAAATTCCAGTTCCTTATTGTACTTTTGATATTGTCAGTACTTCTTACATAACTTTCCATACGAGGAAGAGAGCCGTCTGATATCATAAACAAATCAACGGCCTTTTTATCATCCGAGCGAAATTCCCTT
>DASWXS010000575.1:0-4965 GCA_036405375.1 Bacteroidia bacterium | reverse complement strand
TAGTTACAAGCGAACTCCAGTAAGCGGTAACTTTGGTTTTTTCAATCGCAGTTTTTACTACGGGCAAAAATTTCACCTTCAACGGATCGTATGTTTTCTCTCTCAGGTAATGAGTTGCAGCCGTATCTGTTCCTTTTAATATTGCGAAACCATCTCCTACGCTCATCTCTTTTACTGCATCTACAAAAATAGGAGCGGCATCCTTAGCTGCTTCTTCCGCAGCCCTGTTCAGTGATGTTTCAAATTCTGTTACTTTGCTTTGGAATCCCAGCTTGATTAATTTTTCTTTCATTGCTTGTGCTTCCGCCGGCCAGGGAATAAAAATCTCCGGGTTTTTATAAAAACCGTCAACCTTAGAAGTAATGCTTGTAGAATTGTTAGTTCCGATAGTCAGGGCTTCCTTCAATCCCTTCACAACCTCCTCATTGGTAAGACCCGGATTGGTGCCTTTGCCCTGCGTGATTTTATTGGCTTTGTCTTTTGCCTTATTCAGCAAACTTTGCGATTGCATGGTTAAAGCGCCCGCAATCAATACGGATAAAAAAATGGCTCTCATGTTTTATAAATTTTACCCTAAAATACAATAACCATGCCTGCGCGAATTGCAAATAATGTTAAGCTATACTGAATTGAGGTAACCCAGAATTTTCAAAAGGTAAATTTCGGGCATAAAAAAAGCCTTAACGAACAGTTAAGGCTTTTTTTATTTTTAAAGCTGATTACTTTACTTTTTTAGCTAAGTCAGCACCTGCTTTGAATTTTACCACTTTTTTAGCTGGAATTTTGATTTCTTTACCAGTTTGTGGGTTACGGCCGATACGAGCAGCACGTTTAGCTACTGAAAAAGAACCGAAGCCAACTAGAGCAACACGGTCACCTTTTTTAAGAGCTTTTTCAATAGTTTCGATAGTAGCGTCTAAAGCGCGTCCTGCATCAGCTTTTGTAAGCTTTGAATGAGATGCGATTGCATCGATCAATTCTCCTTTGTTCATTTGATTTGATTTTTTTAGTTAAACAATTAGTTACTTTGAACAAGAGCAAAAGTAAGAAGGTATCTGAATTTGTCAAGCCTTTGGAACAAAAAAATGCTATAATTGTTGAAAAATAGGCCTTTTGTTAATAACTACACTTCAAATAGGCACTATCAAGCCCTTTCAGGCTATCGAAAGCCCATAAGCTAGTGTATAAGGTAGCTTCCAATATATATACAATAAAAAGTGTTTATTGATAATAGTTACACGGTCTTATGAAAACATAAAACCTTCTTCAAACTTAAATCCTCTCAATAGCTCCTGTATCTTCAACCGCTTTTTACCAGCGAGCTGTAGCTCATGTATATATATGTATCCATTGCTGCAGGCCACTTTCAGGTAAGTGTTGTTATCAGTTACAACAGTTCCATACTTTAATGTATGTTGTGCCAATTCTTTTGATGAAATAAATATTTTAACCGAATGAGCAACACCCCTGGAATCGGTTCCTTCTGTCCAGGCTGCCGGGTATGGACTTAAACCACGTATCAAATTATGTATGTTAGTTACATCTTTGCTCCAATCAATCTTACAGGTTTCTTTAAACAACTTAGGTGCGTGTTTTGATTCACCAGTTAAGACCTGCTCCTTTAATTCATAATCTCCGCTCTCAATAGCTTTTACTGTTTTCAACATTAATTCTGCTCCAACATGCATTAACTTATCATGCAATTCTCCTGCAGTTGTGTTTTCAGTAAGCGAAACTCTTTCGGCAAACAAAACATTACCCGTATCAATTTCGTGCTTTAATTTAAAAGAGGTAACACCTGATTCTTTTTCTCCATTTATAATTGCCCAGTTTATAGGAGCAGCCCCCCTGTAATCAGGAAGTAATGAACCGTGAAGATTGTAGGTTCCCAGGCGCGGCATATTCCATACAACTTCGGGTAGCATCCGGAATGCTACAACAATTTGCAGATCTGCATTCAATGTCCTCAATTCTTCAACAAACTCAGGAGCTTTTAATTTTTCCGGTTGCAATACTTTTAAGTTATGTTCCAGAGCATATTTCTTTACCGGCGATTGCTGCATTTGTTGCCCACGCCCCGCAGGTTTATCCGGAACTGTTACCACGCCTACCACATCATATCCGTTTTTTACTAATATATCCAAACATGGAACAGCAAAATCCGGCGTTCCCATAAATACAATCTTCATGCTTTCGAAATTAAAATCCGAAATTAAGAATTAGTTACTGAAAATCGGTTAATTAAGTAATTGGTTTATCAGGTTTATTGATTAAGAGTTTTTAAACAAATACATAACCTGGTGGAAATGTCAACACGCCATAACCAATTACAAGTAAACTTAATAAACCGGATTAACTATTTCCTTCCCGGACACTTTTTGCAACGGTCGCCTTTTTTGAATTCTTTGCAGCACTTTTTCTTCTTTTTGGCGTCGGCCATTAAAAGAGCTAAAGGACATTGATTGGCGAATGGGATTTTTGGTTGCATAAAGGCAAAATTCTTTAACTTTTGTTGTAGCTACAATACCTTAAAAAGGGTAAATTTGTACGTTATCAAAAAAGAGTTGAACATATTACCTTTTGCTAAGTGGAACCCAAATGGGAAAAACCATTTGCTGATTGCCGGTCCCTGCGGTGCAGAAACGGAAGAGCAGGTTCTTCAAACAGCTGAAGGGATTTCCAAAAATAAAGAAATCAAAGTGTTCCGAGCAGGTATCTGGAAACCCCGCACACGTCCGAATTCATTTGAAGGCGTAGGTGCAAAAGGTTTAAAATGGCTTAATAAAGTTCAGAAACAATACGGATTACTTACTACTGTTGAAGTCGCTAATAAAGAACATACCGAACTTGCATTAAAACATGGTGTTGATATTTTATGGATCGGAGCCCGCACAACTGTTAATCCATTCTCGGTACAGGAAATAGCGGATGTACTAAAAGGCGTGGATATCCCGGTGATGATCAAAAACCCGGTGCATCCCGATCTTCAGTTATGGATCGGGGCAATTGAACGGATCAACCAGGCGGGCATCAACAAAATTATCGCTATACACCGTGGCTTTCACGATCCGCATAAAGGAGTTTACCGAAATGCCCCTTTGTGGGAAATTCCGATCGAATTAAAAACTATTTTGCCAACACTGCCTATTGTTTGTGATCCAAGTCATATTGGAGGCAAACGTAACCTGCTAAAGGAAATCGCGCAAAAATCGCTCGACCTGGGAATGCAGGGGTTGATGATAGAATCCCACATTCATCCACAGCAGGCGTTGAGCGATGCAGCTCAGCAACTCACGCCTGAAGGACTCCACCAGATGCTGCGTGAATTACTATTCCGGCAAACAAGCATTACCGATAAAAAGTTCAATAATAAATTACATAATCTCCGGAACATTATTGATGAGCTGGATGAAGAAGTAATGTTGCTGTTACAAAAACGAATGGAGATCATCGAGCAGATCGGGGAATATAAAAAAGAAAACAACGTTTCCATTTTTCAGCTCGAACGGTGGAGAGAGATACTTAAATCGCGTACTGAATCAGGATTGGATAAAAAACTGGATAAGGAATTTGTAGAAAAATTTTGCCAGCTGTTGCATGAAGAATCAATTCGTGTACAAAATGAGTTGATGAATAAAAATAAAGGTTAGCCACGGATTTTCGCAGATTCAGCAGATTATATTCAATGCAATTTATCTTTAATCAAATAAACAAATTATAAAATCAGCGTAATCCACGTTAATCTGCGGCGACAAATGCAAGAAGCACTTTCACATATCGAAGCTATTTTAAAAACACTCTCTGATGAACCGGGAGTATATCAATACTTTGATGAAGAAGGGAAAATATTGTATGTTGGTAAAGCAAAGAATTTAAAGAAACGCGTAAGCTCTTATTTCAATAAGGAACATGACAGTGGACGTTTGCGATTGCTCGTAAGAAAAATTGCTGATATCAAAACCATTAAGGTTACTACCGAAATGGACGCATTATTGCTGGAAAACAACCTGATCAAAACCCACCAGCCTCGTTACAACGTTAATTTAAAGGACGATAAAACTTATCCCTGGGTGTGCATTACCAAAGAACGTTTTCCAAGAGTGTTTTATACACGCAAACGAATTAAAGACGGATCGGAGTATTTAGGCCCATTTGCATCTGTTATTGCGTTAAAAACATTAATGGAGCTTATCCAGGGATTATATCAATTACGTACTTGTTCGCTCGATCTTTCTGAAAAGAATATAACATCCGGAAAATTCAGGCCCTGCCTCGAATTTCACATCGGGCGATGCAAAGCACCCTGTGTAGGAAAACAGGAAGAAGAAGAATACAACGAAAATATTGTGCAGGTCAGGAACCTGATCAAAGGAAATATTGTTTCGGTAATACGACATCTGAAAGAAGAAATGCAGAAGGAAGCGGAACTCATGCATTTTGAAAAAGCGCAGGTATTGAAAGACAAACTAACCGCACTGGAAAAACACCAGGGTAAAAGCCTTGTCGTGAATCCCTCTATTAACGATGTGGAAGTGTTTGGTATGTATACCAACGAAGCATCTGCTTTTGTAAATTATTTCAAGGTGAAAGACGGAGCTATTACACAGGGGCAAACAATAGAGCTGCAAAAAAAACTGGACGAAACAGATGAAGAACTATTGGTGTTCGCTATTAATGAGATCCGCCAGCGTTTCAATAGTATAACAAAAGAAGTGCTGATCCCTTTTGATATACAGTTCGAATTCCCGGGAGTTGAACTTATTGTTCCCAAAATTGGAGACAAGAAAAAGCTGATAGACCTATCCAGTAAAAACGCTGAAAATTTCGCGAAAGAAAAACAAAAACAACAGGCACTCACCGATCCGGATGCGAATACCAATCGTATTATGCAACAAATGATGAAAGACCTGCGCATGAAAGAGGAACCGCGCAGGATCGATTGCTTCGATAACTCAAATATCCAGG
>DASWXS010000574.1:0-4046 GCA_036405375.1 Bacteroidia bacterium | reverse complement strand
AAAGTGCTTATTTTTCTAATGTTCATATCCATTGTTGTTATTACTAATTAATTTTCTTCAAAGGTCAGTTAAATGATAGCCTGAGCCAATGTAGTAGTTAGTGAAATGGACAAAATGATAGTTGAACGGGCGTGGTACTATGCACCGTTGGAGAAGGAAAAATAAAGGAGGGGGAAAATTTATGCCTGGGAAAGCCAATCCATAAAGGCGGTGATCTTTAATTTACCAACGCTTATCTGTTCGTTGAAGGGAACTGTAAGGTTAATAAAGATCTTACGGTTAAAAGAGTGTGTGGCATCTTTAACGGCTTTTTTGTTGACAAGGAATTGCCTGTTGGCTCTGAAAAAAGTGGGCTTAAATGAGTTTTCGAGGGTTTCAAGATTTTGATTTACCGGGATTTTTTTCTGCTCGAATGTATAAGCATACGTTATTCCATTTTCAGTAAAGAAAAAGGCAATAAGGTTTGCATCTATTGGAGTTATTTTATCTCCCGTTTGAACCACAACTGATTTTGCTTTTGAGATGCCGGATGTTTTGGTCAGGGCTTCAATGATGGCCTCATAATTATTGGACGGGTGAGCATTGGATGAAAGACGTGATCTTAAATTTTCAAATTTTTCAAGGGATTTTAGCACTGAATTTTTAGTGAAGGGCTTAAGTATATAATCAATGCCCAAATTTTTAAATGCTTCCAAGGCATATTCGTTGTAAGCTGTACAAAAAATTACGGGTATTGTGTTTTTTGTTTTTCTAAATATCTCGAAACTTAAACCGTCTCCTAACTGAATGTCGGCAAAGATAAGATCAAGTTCAGGCTCTTCTTTCAGGAAATCAATCGCATCTTCAACTGAATCTATTGTTGCGACAATTTCAACGTCAGGGCTTACAACCTTGAGTGTTTTGGCAAGATCTTTAGCTGTGTGATATTCATCTTCAATAATAAGTATTTTCATATCAAAGCAAGTCTAAGATAACCATAAATTCGGTACTATTTTCCTGTATTTCTATTTCTTTATCAGCAATAAGGTGATACCTTTTATTTAAATTGCTTAACCCTGTTCCGGTGCCACGTGAATGGGGAACATTTTGCAACTTGTTGTTCGTTACTTTTATAGAATTTTCGAAAGATTCGATTTTGACGTTCAGAGGTCTTTTTGATGAAAACTGGTTGTGTTTAATGGCATTTTCAACAAGGGTTTGTAAGCCGAATACGGGAATTTTTCTATTCAGTATTTCATCTGAAACAGTTATGGTGCAAAAGAAGGAATTAGGAAATCTCGCTTTCTGAAGTTCAATATATCCCTCTGTAAATTGTAATTCATCTTCCAATGAAATAAGCTCACTTTTGTGCGCATCAATGGAGTATCTCAAAAACTCCGAAAGTTTTACGGCATAGTTTTCAGCTTCGTCCGGATTGTCTTTAATAAGCGATTTTAATGTGCTTAGTGAATTAAAAAGGAAATGTGGTTGTAATTGTTGCTGCAAGATTTTCTTTTCAGCTTCGAGATTAGCTACTGATAGTTTCTGGATTTGCGTTTCAGCGTTCTGCCGTTTTTCCTGTGAGAGCAAAAGGTTAATAATGATGAGGGTTACGGTATTAAAAGCAAAGAAGGAGATGACGGGGTAAATAATAATTGTAACCCGATCGTCTGATGGCGGTTCAGGAATAGTATTTGTCAATCTTCCCACTAAAATGGCACCAAAATGAAAGAAGAAGGTTAACAAATAACTTAATATATATTGAACCCAGCGTTCCTTATTTTTAGTAATTGAAAGGACGAATATATTTATCAGCCATCCTACAAAGGTGAATATTGTAAGAGCAATAAAAATAGTTATCACCTCCCTGAGTGGAACAAAGCCAAAAATATAAATCGGAACTACGCCATACAGTGCAATGAATGGCGATGAAAAAAGGGCTATTTTATAGATTTTCTTCACGTATGTAAAAATAACACAAATTCTTTATTGATTTTCAGCAGACAATCTATGGTTTGAGCGAAGCGCTTCTAAGCTATTATGGAACTATTACTTTTTTAGTTTGGGTTGTTTGAGCACTGAAATACCCTAATGTAGCTCCAATTATATTTGTTACAGGGTTTGCGGGTGTCGCGCTTGCATCCGGGCCATTACCGTTCTGATTAAGGCTATAAAAATATAAATGAACAGGTTTATCAATGCACATCATTGTAACAGTGGCTGTATCACCGGTTTCAAACTCTAAATCCTGATCAAATAATGCGCTGTTGTTTTGACCTCCATCGCTGATCTGGTCGTCAGACAAAAAAATGCCTGAACTTATCTCTTTGTTTTGCCAAAGTTTGAATCGGTAGTAGTTGCCTTTACCCACTGGATCAATAAAATCAGGAGTTACTATTTTTGAACCTGTTGGACCAAAACCTGCTTCAATTTTAATGGTATCGAGATTGACTTTTAAAGGCATTGTGGAAAATGAGGTGTATGTTTTTCCCTCTGTATGAACGGTTAAATAGTACGTTCTGCCTGACACACCAGGTAAGGAAGTGGTTTGATAGACACCCGGAGAGGTTTCGCTAAGGGTTACGTTGTTCCCTGCATTGTCGCTAATAGTAACGTTGGCTCCTGAAACTGCAGGGAAAACATTATCCTGGCTGAAATTAACGGACTTGGTTATTTTTACTGTTTGTGGTTGCGTAGTATCATCGGTTATTACGCCTTCGATCATTACTTCGGGATCCTTCGAATTTAAATCAATATCTATCACCTTCTGGCAGGAGGTGAAAATTATCGCAAGGCTAATTGTTGCAATTCTTATCTTGTTTATCATGGTATTTCTAATTTACAGTTAAAACTTAAAGTTATAGGTCACTGATGGAATCCACCTGAACAGGGATGTTTGGACTGCCTCGGTTTTTGTGGGGTCATTTTCTTTCTGACGGAATGAAATGGTGTACGCATTTTGCCTGCCATAAACATTGGAGCAACTAAAGTTCCAATTGCTTTCAAATTTCTCGGTTTTCTTTTTGTACCAGGTTACACCAACATCCATGCGATGGTAGTTAGGCATCCGATAACCATTGCGCTCAGTATATAAGTAATATGTTTGACCATCAACTGTGTATTTGCCACTCGGAAAGGTTACAGCACTCCCTGTATTGAATACCCAACTGGCGGAAAGCGACCATTTTTTATTGAAATCGTATATACCTACAATGGAAACATCATGTGTTCTGTCTTGTTTTGCAGCGTACCACTCTCCATTGTTTATTCCTTCAATTTTCTTTTCGGTTCTTGAGAGGGTGTACCCAATCCAACCGTTGAATTTTCCATATTTCTTTTTGAGGAAAAATTCTATACCATACGCTCTTCCGTCCCCGTAAAGCAGTTCTCCTTCTATTTTATCGTTTGCTCTTGTGTTTGCACCATTCCTGTAATCAATTTGGTTCTGCATTTCTTTGTAATAGATCTCGGTACTAAATTCGTATAAGTTATCTTTAAAGTTCTGATAATAGCCAAGTGAAATCTGATCGGATATTTCAGGTTTTACATTTGCACTACTCATGATCCATAGATCGGTTGGTGTAGATGCTGTTGAATTGCTTATGAGGTGTAAATTCTGAACATTACGGGCGTAACCAGTTTTGATTGAATTGGTTTTACCGAGCATGTAGGATGCTGAGAAACGGGGTTCAAGGTTTAAGTAGTTTTTGACTGCTTTATTTTTGTCGTAGTGTGTTGTATCAATAGCACTGCCCTCACTGTTATAAGTGTAAAAATCTCCTTCTCCGATTGCACTAAACGATGTTAAGCGCAATCCATATATTATACTTAGCTTTTCCGTTGCTTTCCAGTCGTGCGAAGCGTAAACAGCGTTTTCCCATGCGTACCGGTCTTGAAGTTTAACAAAATTTTGTGTGTCGTCAGAAGTTTCTACCTGTCCGGGAGTAACTGTATGATGAATGCTATTGATCCCGAATTTGATGTTGTTTCTTGGATTTACAATATAGGTGAAATCTTCTTTGAAGTTGTAGTCTCTGATTTTTGATTTGATATTAAGTTCAGTGGAG
>DASWXS010000573.1:0-3292 GCA_036405375.1 Bacteroidia bacterium | reverse complement strand
AATATGTGCAATACTTTTGTTTCTCCCGGCAGTATCACTGTGCTCAGGGGAAACATCGGTAATGTGAGTATTTTCGGTTCCATTATTGAAATTAAATTAAGTACAAATAAGTCTACAAAAACCAAACCGAAATAATTTGGTTCATCTTAGAAATCTACTGTTTCGGCAAATGTAAAACTAAATCGGTCTACAAAACAAATTTTTTTACCTGCTTTCCCGAATTTAACAACCTCTAACGTATTTCAGTGGTAAAATACCTGGAAATCCGTAAATTAGCCGGAATGATTCATCAAACTACAGAAGGCTTACACCTCTATTACGAGGTACATGGGAAAAAGGATGCAAAAACTACATTAATTTTTTTAAACGGGCTTACGCAAAGTACTGTTGCCTGGGGTTTAACCATTCCTTATTTGATAAATGATTACCAGGTAGTGTTGTTAGACCTTGTTCTACAGGGTCAATCAGACAAAGAAACCGAATGGAGAACCTTTGACCAGCATGCCGCAGATGTCAAGGGCCTTGTTGACAGCCTGAAGTTGAATGATGTAGTATTGATTGGTCTTTCCTATGGAGGAATGGTTGCTCAGCATTTTGCTGTAAAATACCCCGATTCTCTCAAAAAATTGGTTTTAATGGCAACTTTAGCCCACAAAACACCAATTTTTGATGCAATTGGCAATTCCTGGTGGAAAGCCCTGGAGTCGGGTGGATATCCTTTAATGCTGGACGTGATGTTACCGGCTGTTTTAAGTGAAGGGTATTTTAAAAATCCACTTATTCCTATAGATGCGATGAAAGATGCCCGCCTGCAGGCGGGTATTAACCCCGGAGCAATTGTTAAGCTGATGAAAGCAACAGAAGCCCGCGAAGATTTCAGGGAAAAATTAAAGAGCATCAAAATCCCTACACTTATCATTCATGGTGAAAAAGATTTTTTATTACCATTGGAATTTCCACAGGAAATCCACCGAAATATCCAGGGATCAAAATTGGAGATCATAAAACATGCAGGCCACACCCTGAACCTGGAAGCAGTTCCACAAATTGTTGCGCTTATAAAAGACTTTGTGAAATAAAATGATTGATATTCCCGAAATCTTCAAACAATTCCCGCATGTGAAGGCAGGGCAGAGTAACCGTAATGGCGGATTCAGCCGCTCGCCCTTTAATTCCTTGAACCTGGGATTATCAACTGGAGATGATAAAGAACTCATTCAAAAAAATCGCGATCTTTTTTTCAAGGTGTTGGATACAGGAGAAAAGAACGTTGCTCATTCGCACCAGGTTCATGGAAACAAAGTGCTGGTTGCAAACACTCCCCAGCATGCTGATGGTTACGATGCAATCATTACCAATGTACCTGGCTTATTTGCATGTGTTACCATTGCCGATTGCACTCCTGTATTGATTTATGACCATAAACACAAGGCAGTTGCAGCAATACACTCCGGCTGGAAAGGAACCGTAGCAAAAATTACTGCACATACGCTCGAAGAGATGTATAAACAGTATGGAACCAAAGGTGAAAATTGTTACGCTTACATTGGCACCTGTATATCTTACGAAGCATTTGAAGTAGGGGAGGAAGTAGCGATCCGGTTCGAAAGAAAATTCATACGCTACGATGCGGAAAAGCAAAAATATTTTGTTGACCTGAAGGCTGATAACCTGTCTCAACTTACTAAGTTTGGAGTTCCTTTATCTCATATAGAAGTAGCGAAAACATGTACAGTTATAAATAATTCAGATTATTTTTCGTATCGGAAAGAAAAGGGACAAACGGGTAGAATGCTTGCAGCTATTGGAATTATTTAACGCTCATTGATCGTATAAATATTACTGCTAAGCGTATTCCGTAGCCCACGCTATATAAATTTACGTATTTTTGTAAGGAATGATCGCAATAAAAAATACTATTATCTCAGATGAGATACTGGACAAAAAATTTGTCTGTGACCTTAATGCCTGTAAAGGAGAATGTTGTGTGGCAGGTGAATCAGGCGCTCCGCTGGATGCAGATGAAGTTCCCTTGTTAATGGAAGTTACCGAAAAAGTACTGCCATATCTCAACGCAAAAGGACTAAAGGCCATCAAAAAGCATGGTCCTTATGTTATCGACAGTGATGGCGATTACACAACAACACTTGTAGGTAAAGAGAAAGAATGTGCATTTGTAATCTTTGACGAGAATAAAATAGCAAAGTGCGCTATTGAGCAAGCATACAACGATGGTGTTATCGATTGGAAAAAACCAATCTCCTGTCATCTTTATCCAATACGCGTAACGCCGAACAAAACATTTGAAAAACTGGATTATCATAGCTGGAGCGTTTGCAAACCGGCGTGCGAGTGTGGAAGTAAATTAGATGTTCCTGTTTACAAATTCCTGAAAGGACCATTGGTTCGTAAGTATGGCGAAGACTGGTTCAATGAATTGGAGTTGGTTGCCCAGGAACGCAAAAAGGTACTAAAGAAAAAATGAGAGCTTTAGTTACCAAGTCAACCGGGAGCTGGTATTTGTTGCGTACAGAAAAAGGCGAATACCTGGAAGCACGCCTGGCAGGTAAGATCAGGCTCGACGGCAGGAAATCTACAAACCCTGTTGTTGTTGGCGATTGGGTTGATTACATTGAAGAAGATGAGGAAGGAAAAGGGGTAATTCAATCTATCGAATCCCGTAGAAACTACATTATCCGTCGTTCATTAAACCTTTCCAAACAAACGCATATTCTTGCAGCAAACATCGACCAGGCAGTATTGGTTGCTACACTTGCTTTTCCAAGAACAAGCACTGGTTTTATTGATCGCTTCCTGGTGACCTGCGAAGCATATACTATTCCTGCAACAATTGTTTTTAATAAAAAGGATTTGATGACCCAGGATTTGCTCGAGGTTCAAAAAGAGATCATTTCCGTTTACGAAAAAATAGGCTACACGTGTTTGCTGGTTTCTTCGATGGATAAAAATGATATTGAAGAAATAAAAAAATTACTGAAGGATAAAACCACTTTGGTGGCAGGGCATTCAGGCGTTGGTAAATCTACATTGATCAACGCTGTTCAACCATCTTTCCAGTTGAAGACCGGAGAGATCTCCGATGTGCATGCCAAAGGAAAACACACTACAACATTCACCGAATTATTTGAATTGGATTTTGGAGGTTTTGTGATCGACAGCCCGGGAATAAAGGAACTGGGGCTTGTGGAGATGAAGAAAGAAGAAGTTGGTCATTATTTTCCTGAGATCCGGGAGTTAATGAACGATTGTAAATTCAACAATTGCACACACG
>DASWXS010000572.1:0-8074 GCA_036405375.1 Bacteroidia bacterium | reverse complement strand
TGATTAGGGGGGAAACTGATTACCGGAAAAGCAGGAGTGGCAATGGTATCAATGATTATAATATTAGAATAGGTATTTCCACAAGCATTTGTATTTGTTACCTGGAAACTTCCCGGCCCGGAAATATTAATGGATGGACTTGTTTGTCCTGTATTCCAAACACCGCCATTATTGCCGCTAATCGTAATACTTGTATTAGGGCAGATGGATGTATTGGCAGTTGTGATGGTTGATGATGTTCCGGTTCCCGGGTTTACTGCAATCGAAATGATTTGTGTTGTTGTGGTTCCGCATGCATTTGTCATTTCACATGTCCAGTTACCCGCATTTGCAGTGGAGATCGAATTAAACTCGAGTACACCTGTAGTTTGTGCAGATTCAATTGAACCGTTTCTTTTCCATACAAAGCTCTGCGCATTATCGCATTGCAGGCTATGTGAAAAATAACTTCCCGTACACAGTGTATAGCTGGTGGTGGAAGAAACTGTATATGCCGGTTTTCTGCAAATCTCCTGCATACTATTGGCAAGTGGGATAACTCCAAATTGATTGAGACTGGCAAAACGTCCTGCTGGTCGTGTACTGTTGTTAACAGGATCATATTCGAATACGCCTAAATCTGTTGTGCCATATAATTTTCCATTGGAAGCAGCCAGCCACAACGACCCAAGCCTTCCTACATCCTGGGCAGTAAATATGGGGTTAAAGTTGATCTTTTTTGTATAAGTGTCCGTTGAAGGATCAAACTCGTAAATTATACCCGGGTCATATGAACTCCCCGATTGAGCAACACCTCCACCGGAAGCTCCGTACAACTTTCCGTTAGCAGCTTTTACCTGGTAGCCTATCGGAAAACGGCCATTGCCAGTGGCATTTGTAAAATCGTGTTTTTTGGTATAGGTGTTTGCAGCGGGATCATATTCATAAATAACCCCGAATCCCTGGGCAGGATAAACAGTATAACTGCCGCCCCAATATGTTGTAGAGTAGAATTTACCGTTCACATTTTCAAAATTTCCCCGGGGTAACCATCCATCCATAACGGAGTTGATACAATTAAAAGGTTTGATCCAGGAGAATGCATTATTAGCCGGGTTAATCTGGATAATAGAACCTATACTTGTTTGTGCCGTGGTGGCACAGGCTGCATATCCTTCAGTAACACCATACACATAACCATTGGCTGCTTTGTATAGTTCTCCTCTAATGCTGGTGTACTGTATATCACTTAGCCCCGGAGCATTCCAACCCGGAACGGTAGTAACCGGTGTTAAAGTGTTGGTAGCAATATCATAAGACGTAATGTACCTGTTGAGTGGTTGTCCCGCACCATTAAAGTATCTGAAGATCCTTAATACGCACCATAATTTTCCAGGCGATACTTCCAGCAATCTCATTTCTGAAGGGCTGTGAAAAAATGGAGGATATTGAGGATCGGTTGAATTAAAATGAATTAAAACCTTAAAACTGTCTGTTTGAATATCGTATTCATATAAAGTACCACCTTGCGTTATGTTTCCTGCACTTGTGGTATCAACTCCATGCCCACCGGCCATGGTCATACCATATATTTTTCCATTGCCGGCCTGAATTACAGCACCGGGCGATTGTCCATCATCTACACCATTAAAATTATGTACCACTACCAGGTTGTCGCCATTGCCATCGGTACGGTAAAGATAACCGAAGCCGTGTTGACCACCATTTTGTACTGTTCCCCATAATGTTTGTTGGGAGTAAGCTGAAATGCTGAATAAAACAGCCAGGCACATCGCGAAAGCTTTCATTGTATATCGTTTGTTTCCAAAATTAATAAAATACCTGAGGTATGAAAGCATTGTGAGACATATGCCCTAAAAACGTAGACGAAAAATATACTGATGTAAGGAAATCCTGGTTTAATGTTTTAGTCTTCCCTCTACACTTTCCTTATAGCTTCTGCCAATAGGAATGTGCAGGCTCCCGATCTCAATTTCCATAGCGGTAAATGCTGTTACCTGTTGGGTGTTTACAATAAAGGATTTATGTACACGGAGAAATAAATTGTTGTCGAGGCTGCTTTCCAACTCACCGATCTGGAACTTAGTGGTGAGCTTATTATCTTTAGTGTGGATCTTTACATAATCCTTTAAACTTTCAATAAAAAGGATTTCATCATCAAATACTTTTACCTGTTTTTTGTCTACATTAAAGAACCGGAATTTACGCTCGGTAGCTGCACTTTGATTTTCGATTGCAGGTTTTATTTTATCAAATACCCTGTTCACTGCTTCCAGGAAGCGGCTGAATTCTATAGGTTTTAAAAGGTAATCTACTGCGTTCACATTAAAACCATCCACCGCGTATTGATGATAAGCAGTTGTAAAGATCACATGATAATTTCCTTTCAGTGTTTTTACAAAATCAATTCCGCTTACTTTAGGTAAATGAATATCTACAAACAAAAGATCAATTTGCTGATTCCTTAAAATCTCCGTTGCAGCGATTGCATCCGAACATACAGCAGACAAATGCAAGCCGGGAATATCGTTTACATAATCGCGCAGCACATCAGCAGCTAGACGTTCATCTTCCAGTATCAAACAATTCAGTTTCTGCATAACTGCTTAAATCAATCTCTAAGTTAACCATAAAAATGCCTTTATTTTCGGCATACTCCAAATTAAAATCGCGGTAAAGCAATTCCAGTTGTCGTTTTATATTTCCCAAACCAATACCTTCTTTTTCTGAATCGGGAACAGTAAGCTCCGCAACCGGGTTCGATACAGTTACTTTCAGTTTCGATGCCCTTAGATAGATATTCATTTTAATAATTGCCTCCGACTGGTTGCTGTGCTTGTATGCATTTTCTACCAGGGGTAATAAAAGGAGTGGGGCAATAGCCGCATCTTCCGAATCGATATTCTTTTCAATTTCAATACGCACACGATCTCCGAAGCGTAATTGCTGTAGCTGAATATAACTGTCGATCACTGCCAGCTCATCGCGCAATGATTTGGTTGAATGTCCACTTTCGTAAAGCATGTAACGCAGGATCTTTGACAGCTTCATAACTGCATCAGGAGCCTGTTCCGATTTACTTCTGCTTAATGCGTAAATGCTATTTAACGTGTTGAACAGAAAGTGTGGGTTGGTTTGTGAACGCAGGTGTTGCATTTCTGCATTTAGTTTTTCCTGCACAAGTTTTTTTTCTTTCTGAACTGCGTTTACCCTTAAGCGAAATAGTTTAATAGCGCAGGCAATAGCTGTGATCTGCAGAAGATCGAGAAAAGAATAAATGAAGCGCGCGAAAATTTGTTGGAAATTTAGGTCAGGTGCTTCTGCTCCATATACATATTTCCATACAATTACCTGGGTGATGAATCGCATGAACAAAGCGCCAATCAATAATGTCGCAATTCCCAACAGGTAATAAGATGTTTTGTTCTTTGCTTCAATCCAGCCCGGGATAAGCAGGTAAAGAAATGTGTAAACAACCAGGATTTTTGGAATGTAAAGTAATGCCAGCGAAAGAGTGCTTTGCAGGAATAAAGTAAGCGTTGGATGCGAGCTGAACGACTCTGAAAGATACAGGTCGCTGTAGAAGCTGATCGAAAAAAATACCAGCCAAAAAAACAAATGCCTGGTGAGCTTACGTTTTAGCATACACAAATGTGCGAAAAAGCCGGAATCGCTGTTTATAGATAAATACAAACAACCGTTTGCTACATACCAACAACAACTTATTCGTTCGGAAGCGAAAAATGGTTGTTTATACGCAGCAGCCTTCCCGACTTATACTTTCTCCAAAAACGACATGAAGTACTTGTAAGTTTATTGCAAAATTCAGGCTCATGCAAATAAAATTACCACCGATCATTTTTTCTTTTTTGTGCTTTTCAGCATCTGCACAGTATTTTACCAAAGTCACTAACTCAGCTATAGCTCTTGATAGTGGAGACTCGCGCAGTGTGAACTGGGTAGATGTAAATAATGATGGCTTTATCGATTGCTTTATCAGCAACGGTCAATTCGGCGGACAAAACAATAATTTGTACCTGAATAATGGTGCAGGAGGTTTTACAAAAGTGATGAATGATACCATTGTGAAAGATGGTGATCCATCGGACGGTGCAACGTTTGCTGATGTGGATAATGATGGTGACCTGGATGCATTTGTTGCAAATTGGTATGGGATCAATAACCTGATGTATACCAATGATGGGGTTGGGAATTTTACAAAAGTGGGAACCGGTATCCAGGTCAGTGACCTGGGATACTCAGAAACTGCAGCCTGGGGAGATTACGATAAAGATGGGTTTGTAGATTTATATGTGTGTAACAGTGCAGGTAACCGTAAGAATTTTTTGTATCACAGCAACGGCGACGGAACTTATACAAAGATTACCACCGGAACTATTGTAAACGATCAGTTCTTTTCACGTTGCGCCAACTGGACTGATATTGATAATGACGGTGACCTGGACATGTTTGTAAGCAATGAAAATAATAACAATGAAAATATTTACCGCAACGATGGAAGCGGAACATTTGTGAAACTTACGGCCGGTCCTTTGCTTACAAATGGTGACAGCACCATGAGTGGCAGCTGGGCTGATTATGATAACGATGGCGACCTGGATGTTTTCCTGGCAAATGATCGCAGCTACAATGCACTGTTCAGGAACGATGGTAATTTTGTGTTTGTAAAAGTTGCTGCTGATACCGTTTCCCGTACCCGTTCCAATTCGTTTAGCTCTGCATGGAGCGATGTAGACAATGATGGCGACCAGGATCTTTTTGTTACCAATTCATTTGCCGGCACCCAACTGCTCAATTATTTTTACATCAATAATGGCGATGGTACTTTTACCCGCAACAGCAGTGATGCGATTACTACAGACCTTGCATGGTCATATGGTTGTGCGTTTGGCGATTATGACAACGATGGTTTTGAAGATCTTGCGGTAGCAACTTGCAGGTACAACAATATTGACCGGCCACATTTGTTGTATCATAACAATACCAATTCAAATCATTGGGCTACTTTTTTACTTACCGGTACTATCAGTAATCGTTCGGCTATTGGTGCGCGTATTTATGTAAAGGCAGCTATTAATGGAAACCCGGTATGGCAGATGCGGGAGATCAGTGCGCAGAGTTCCTATTGCGGGCAAAATGATATGCGTGCGCACTTTGGTTTAGGTAATGCAACAAGTATTGATTCTGTAAAAATAACCTGGCCTTTAGGATTAACAGAGTATTATACCGGTATAGCTGCTGACCAGTTTGTGGGCTACGTGGAGGGGGCAACCGTAGGAATAAAAGAGAATAGTAAAAAGCAGAAATTGCAGCTCTTTCCAAACCCCGCTGATCAGCTTGTAACTGTTTCTTATGCCAAAGAGTTTGCTTCAAAAGATAAGATCATTATTTTAACGATGGAAGGAAAAGTGGTTGCAGAGATTGCGACAGGTGAGGCTAAACAGGTTCAGCTGGACATAAAAAAGTACAACCTTAAGCCGGGTGCTTACACCATTATGCTCGTAAGTGGTAATACTGTAGCAAGTGATACCCTGATCGTAAAATAATACCGGATCTTTTACTAATTCAGAAAATAAAAGCCGCGGGTAAAAGCTGTAACCGGTAATGGTTATGGCTTTTATTTTTTCTGTAACCACTGATCAACTTTCCATACCAGGAAAGAAGAGCCGATGCCGATTACCATGCCTCCAAGTATATCGCTTGGATAATGAACACCGAGGTACATACGTGAGTAAGCAACTCCGCTTGCCCATGCATAGGCAGGAACTGCCACATACCATTTTTTTGTTGCCAGTGTTAATGAAGTTGCGGTTGCAAAAGCAGTAGAGGTGTGGCCCGATGGAAACGACAAAGGTCCCACATGCCGGGCTTTATTGCAAAACAAGTCGGGGCATTTTTTAAAAGGGCGTGTGCGGCGGATGCTGTATTTTATTCCAACAGTTAATGCGGAATTAAGAATAAAAGTTGCCCCGGCGCGGTAACCATCACGTTTCAATGCTTCATCCTTATTAATGAAGCCTGCCAGTATCAAACCCGTTGGTGCTGCAATTCCAACCGGTACTACTGTAGGGCTGATGCCCCGGTAAAACCTGTCTTCGAATTTAGAGCTGTCTTTATGAATACAATGCATCACCCGCACTTCCCAGGGTTGGCGGGCAGTCTGCGCATAGATTTTTATGCACATAAGCACAGATAGTATCGGCAGTAGTTTTTTCATTGCACCAGCAAATTGCAACCTCTTATATCGCTGTTATCAAATCTACCAATAATTTCGAAATTTCCGCCCGGATAAATTTTTCCCAGGTCCTGGGTTGCAATAAAAGGGCAGCTGTATATGTTGGCAAGGTCAATCACATTGATGCCACCTGTTTTGCCGGGTTTGGTTTTGGAAAACGGATCATTCACTTCACGGGTAGAAACCTGCATCCAGGGTGGACACTGGTAAATGCCTTTTCCCTTATTGTAAGCCTGCGATAAGAGTTCCGTCATGCCGTATTCAGAATGAATTTCGGTAACACCAAAACCTTTCATCAGGTATGTATGCAGTTCTTCTTTCAGCAGCTCTTTACGTTTGCCTTTCATACCGCCGGTTTCCATCACTATGAAATTGTTATCTAATACACAGTTGTTGTCAGCGAGATCCATCAAGGCATATGAAACGCCGAGTAAAATAGTTTTCTGTTTTTTTTGCTTCAGGCTTTCGATCTGTAGTTTTAAGTCATCTATATTATGAAGATAAAAACCGCTGCCATTATGCTTGCTTTTCTGAATAAGATCATCGGCCATATATACCAGCGAAGAGCCTTCACGTTCAAGATAGGAGGGAAGAAGTGCAAGAACACAATATTCATTTATATTTCCATAAAACAATTCAAATGCTTTGGTAAAACTTTGCCGGTATAATTCAAGTTCTGAAACGTAATGCGATGAAGTAATGGTACCGGTAGTTCCCGAACTCGTAAAAACAATTTCCGGATTATTTGGAGATGCATAAACGCGGTGACTCTTAAAAAATTGTATCGGCAAAAACGGGATCTGGTCCATACTTTTTACCAGCAGAAGATCAATTTTTAGGTAAGAAATAAATTCTTTGTAAACAGGGTTATGGATGCATTGATACTGAAAGGCTTCCAGGGTCAGCTGCTCAAAATCTTCTTTGCTGTTAATGTCGAAAATGCCTTTGGAATACGCTGTCATTGGCACAAAATTAATTTAAATTTTTTACAATTTCCCGGGCTTGTCTGGGAGCAATATTTTCGTATCTTTAAGCTCGTAATATGAAACTAAGTTCAGTAGTACTTATAGCAGCGCTTGTTTTTTTGTTTTCGTGCAAGAAATCAAAAGAATCGTACCCCGTTGAACCTAAACTGGAGTACAAAAGTTTTGTAGCTTACGATAAGTACCGTGCTTTTATGGTACTCAAATTTACTGACGGCGACGGCGACATAGGATTAAAAACCTCAGATACCACGGGTGTTTACGATAAGTCCAGCCAGTATTATTATAACCTGTATATAAAAGTTTTTTATAAAACGGCTGATGGTTCTTTTGAAGATACGGCTATTTACGATATCCTCACTAATACAATTGATACAGGTTTGTTCAGGCAGCGGATCCAGTACGTGGAAAAAACGAACAAAGAAGATTACCTGAAAGGTGAATTTGAGATCAGCCTGAATGGTTATCGCCAGTTAGCTTCTCACAAAATCATTAAATACAAAATCTATTTCTACGATCGCGCACAGCATATCAGTAATGTGTTGGAGACACCTGAGCTTATTTGTCCGTAATTGTTTATAGGGTTGAATGAGTTTATTAAGTTCAAAGGTTTAACTTAATAAACAACTCACTCAATTAACATAATCAACCACTTACCAAATAAACTCAATTACCTGTTTAATATCCGGGTGTAGGCTTTTTGCGACAGGGCAGGTGTGTGCAGCATTCTCCAATAGCTTGCGTTCCCTGTCGTTGAAATTATTCTTCGGCATAACCAGCTTTACATGAATTTCCCCAACTCTTCTTGGTTCCGAATACATTACTTTGGTAACTT
>DASWXS010000571.1:0-1754 GCA_036405375.1 Bacteroidia bacterium | reverse complement strand
CGATTCCGTTTATTGTATCACAATCAAGAGAACTGTTGTCTGAGTTATAATTCGTCCAGTTACTTCCATCATATTTAGAAAGACCATTTATTGTTCCCAGCCAAAGATCATTATTATCAAAGCATAAGGCCAATACTCCATTTGATGGAATCCCGGAATTAGTTGTATTATAAACTGTAGTATCAACTAAATCGTATTTCACTAAGCCAATATTTGTTCCGAACCAGTAATCGCCCGAAGGACCTTGTTTAACAGTATACACTTTATTTGAAACAGGAATTGATATCCATGAGTTCCCATCATACTTTTTTACTCCTTGTCCATTTGAGGTAAGCCAATACTGATCAGAATTATCAATAAGCAAATCAGTGATAAGGTTTTGAACAAATCCTACAGCGGGTAGAGGAATTGTGTCTATCTGCGCGTTCAACTTTACTATATAAAGCAATAACACAACTAATAAATATCTTTTCATAAGTTACATTTTTTTCAAATGTAACTTATGCGTTAAAAAAATATCCGGCTGCTTTGTAAGTGGCTGGTTTTACTTTTTAAGTGGTAGAAAAAAGAAAGCCCCGCAAACTTGCAGGGCTTCTTAAAACGATATTTCATCTATTAATGATGGTGTCCACCTGGTCCGTGAACGTGACCATGATCAAGCTCTTCAGCTGTAGCATCACGTACTTCCAATACTTCACCTACGAAGTGAAGATCGTGACCTGCCAATGGATGGTTGAAATCCATTGCAACATGCTTATCAGCAACTTCCAATACCAAACCGTACATTTGATTTCCTTCAGCATCCATCATTGGAACTTCTTTTCCAACAGAGATTTGTGTTTCATCAAATTTCCCTTCAATAAAGAAAGCTTCTTTCGGAATCTCTGCAACGTACTCTTCATTATACATTCCGTATCCGTCAGCAGCATTTACCCTGAAATCAAATTTATCTCCAACTTTTTTTCCTGCTAATTCCTGCTCAAATTTAGGGATCAATCCACCAGCTCCATAAAGGAATACGAACGGGCGATCCGCGCTTGTTTGTTCAACCAGTTCTTCCGCTTCGTTTTCGAATTTAGAACTTAAGTGGTAGTTAACTGAAACTACTTTGTTTTTGTCTATTGTCATTTTAATTTAATTATTTGATTGTTCCGGGTTTCTTTGTTTCGTGTTTTGCTAAAAACCAAAGAGCCTTTCAACCTATTTTAGATTTCGAATTTAATTCCCTGTGCTAACGGAAGTTTAGTTCCATAATTGATCGTGTTGGTTTGACGACGCATGTAGATTTTCCATGAATCAGAACCTGACTCACGTCCGCCACCTGTTTCTTTATCACCGCCAAATGCTCCGCCAATCTCAGCACCAGAAGTACCGATATTTACGTTAGCGATACCACAATCAGAACCGCCTACCGATAAGAATTTTTCTGCTTCACGCATGTTCAATGTCATAATAGAGCTTGATAAACCTTGTGGAACATCGTTTTGAATGGCGATTGCCTCTTCAATGGTTTTGTATTTTAATAAATATAATACCGGGGCAAATGTTTCATGTTTCACGATCTCGTAATGAGCTTGTGCCTCCGCAATAGCAGGTTTTACATAACATCCGCTTTCGTAACCTTCTCCCTGTAATACACCACCTTCAACTACAATCTTCCCACCTTCTTTTTGCACTTTTTCAATTGCAGCCAGGTAATCTTTAACAGCATCTTTATCGATCAATGGCCCAACATGGTTATGCTGATCCAATGG
>DASWXS010000570.1:0-2650 GCA_036405375.1 Bacteroidia bacterium | reverse complement strand
GAAAGGGCATTAAATACACCGCCAGTGAAAGTTGAGTTTGTGAAAATTATTGCGAGTATCGAGTCAAGCGTAAAGACAATAGAAAATATATTGAGTCAGGGTTATGAGACAATGAAGAACAAAGATGAAATATATCCCGCTGATGCAATAATGAAAATTGACTTGAAAGGCAGCAACTGAAGGTAGCTTAGTGATCCACCAACGATTAGAATTGCGTTTACCAGCATTCTTAGTTGCATGATTGGATGCAATACACAGCACTGACAATAGAACAAATAACACAAGTAAATACAATACCTATAATACATGAGAAAGATAGTTGCAGCATTCAATATGACACTCGACGGGTTTTGCGATCATACAGCAATTAATCCGGATGAGGAAGTACATAAGCATTATGCAGATCTGTTAGGGGAGGGCGATGCGATATTATACGGAAAAACAACTTACCAGTTGATGCAATTCTGGCAGCCGCTCGTGAAAAATCCTTCAGGTGAAAAGGAAATGGACGCCTTTGCTATGGCTATAGACAAGCTGCCAAAAATTGTCTTTTCGCATACATTGAAAGATTTAGGCTGGGAGAGTGCGAAGCTGGCAGATCGATCCCTGGAAGAAACCGTTAAAGAACTAAAGCAAAAACCAGGAAAAGATATTTTTGTAGGCAGCAGAAGCCTGATCATACAACTCTTAAATCTTAACTTACTTGATGAGTTTCAGCTTTGCGTTCATCCTGTTGTGGCAGGAAAAGGATTGCCTTTGTTCGATAAAATAAATGACAGAACAGTTTTTAAACTTTTAAAAACAAAAACTTTTAAATCGGGAGCAATTATACTTTATTATGGACGGGTTTAATTAGGAGGGTGACTATACGATCCTACTTTCACTCATTAGCTCTTCACGCTTACAAAAACACGTAATGTTTTTTTAACCTAAACGGTACAAATAGGACACATCAATGTTCTAATTTTATCAAAAATGGTTCATTTAAATAGTAGAAAAAGAAACGCACTGTTTCCCCGCCGGGACGAAGATCATAAAGCAGCCGCCAGGCTGAATAAGTAAACTCACTATACTCTTTATTATCCTGGTTGCCGGATTCTGTATCCAGGCGCAAAGCGATGACAGAATAATGGGACCTTTGTTTATCATAGTAATCATTATTCTTGCAGCCATAGCTGATAAGTTCGGTGGTGGCTCTGGCTGCTCATCCGGTAGTTGCAGCGGACTTTCAGGTTGCGGTGGCGATTCGGGATGTGGAAGCGGATGTAGCGGTTGTGGCAGTGGCTGCGGAGGTTGTGGAGGAGGAGATTAACCTCTAACTAAACAAAAGAACAACGCAGCATGTTAAGCCCAGGCAGATCAATATTCCAAGAATTATTGCTACTGTAAAACTCATTGCAGGGAATAGTGTGCCCAACAAAAAAGCTATTGCGTAAGAGATTATAAGTAAAAGTAAAACGATTAGAGCTTCTCCAAACGTTAAGTCAGAGAATAACCAACCCCAGTCAGGATCCCTTCGTATTCTACTATTTTCTGTGAGGCGGGACGTACCTTTTTTTGTGTTTTTATTTTTGGAGCGGAAAGCACTCCTGTTTTTTCTCCGCTGAAAGTATTAACAGTGCGCTCTTCCTGGGAGCTTGTTTTGTTTTTTGCTACATGGGTCTTGTGAATGGTCTGCTCATGAAAAAATCCTTTACTATAACGCCTTTTTATGAACGTTTGAGCTTCTACGGAGGATAAAAGCAAGATCAGGTATAATGTTAAGAGTAGCTTGGTTGTCATCGGAATACTAAAGATAGTAAATTCATTGATCAATGTTTACTGTTAAATGCACAAATCTTGCGCTACATTTTACCGATTGCGATCCATGTTTAAAAACAAACGACCAGGTATAATGCCTGTTAATTTTTCCGGATGCTGGCAAAAACAAGATCATTAAGGAAAGAGATAATTTCGCTTTCTTTTTTTGTTTTGCCAAAATCAGTTAGGGATGGCAGGTTATTCATGAAAAAGTTTTGTAGATGCGCCATCTCAATTATAGTAGATCCCAGTGACTTCGGATATTTGTATTTTGGATTACATTCAAGAATAATAGCCCCAACCAAAGCACAAAGGTCTTTGTAAGGTTTAAAAAAATGTTGCTTATTATCAATCCCAACTTGTTTGGTAAGATATGCTTTTGAACCTTCGGTTATGATGATCTGGTGGAGCATGTTTTCATTAATATGACTGGTTTGCATATCATCCTCCACAGTAGAGGCCAGCAGCGTAATTATTTTTTTTAGTTTTACTACCGGATCCTTGATGTTGTTTGTGTGAAAACGGATTTGAAACTCTAACCAGCCCCAATACCATGCGGTAAGATACACGAGTAATTTATGTTTGTTTTCGAAGTAGCGGTATATCCCCGCTTCTGTTGTTCCAATCTCTTCAGCCAGTTTTTTAAATGTAAAGGTCTCAATACCATTTTTATGAATTAATTGAACGCTATGCATTAGTATATTCTTTCCTAGCTCAGATCCTTCCGGATCACGTAAGAAAAGAGCCTCATTCATTTTTATTTGCAATTGCATTTTCATTTTGCCTACTACAAAAATCTTGGATTATTGTTTGCAAAGATAAAATAATAATTTTACAATTATTTATGATA
>DASWXS010000569.1:0-4573 GCA_036405375.1 Bacteroidia bacterium | reverse complement strand
AAGAAAAAGAAAATTATAGAACTATTTCCCTTAAAAAATTTTACCTGAGAAGAATATTCCGGATCTGGCCATTATATTTCCTGGTCCTGATTCTTGGTTTTTTCATTCTTCCGCATATTCACATCATTGATCTGCCCTATTACAAAAAACATTTCGAGGAGCATTATTTTATTAACCTTATCCTATACCTGCTTATTATCCCCAATCTTGCTTTTTCTATTTTCCCTTCTGTTCCACACATCGGGCAAAGCTGGTCTATTGGTGTTGAAGAACAATTCTATATCTTTTGGCCATTGATGATAAAAAGATCCGTTAATATTGGAAAGCTAATTATAAATGCCTTCTGCATCTATATACTGATCAAAGTTTCCGTACTGATATTACATAAATATTTACCCCACATTAATTGGCTGTTATACCTGAAAAATTTCATCTCGATGTGCAAATTTGAAAGTATGCTTATTGGAGCATACGGTGCGTGGATCTTATTTAACAACAAACAAAAAATGCTTGCTGTAATTTATCATCCTATCACATTTTATACATCCCTGCTTTCTTTCCCTGTAATTAATTATTTTGTTTATAAAGGTATTTTGCAGGATGGAATACATGTGATAATTTCAGTCCAGTTTATTATTGTTATTTTAAATATAGCTACCAATCCTAATTGTTCTATTAAGCTCAAAAGCAAATTACTGGATTATCTTGGAAAAATATCCTATGGTTTATACATGTATCATTTGATGATAATACCCTTTATTGTTTATTTATTTAAAACATACATGTCATATTCGGGAGGAGGACTGGTACAGAATATTATGATCTATGTATTTTCCATTTTGGTAACAATAGTCATTTCAGGGCTTTCCTATACATATTTTGAAAATTACTTCTTGAAAATCAAAAGCCGGTTCGAAGTACATTAATGTGCTTAAACCTGGTTGTATAATCTTACAGCTGCTTTTTGCCTGTTCAAATTCAGATTGCTTAAGGAAAATTTAAAAGCACCTTTTAACCAGAAACATTCCACATTTATTCGCTTAATAAAATGAGGATCCGGCAATTCATTGTTACATCCTGCAATGGTGGTAAAATGAAAATCATAAAGTTCGTTGATCATTTTTTTTGCCTCCGGACCTACACTCATTAAAGTATTGTTAATGCTGCAAAAAGTATTAACCGAAATATTCAGTTTTTCTTCAATCATTTTCTTTGATACGATCAGTTCACTTACAAGCCGTTCATGATCAAATTCTTTGGTCATTGTATGTGTTAAGGTATGGCAACCTATGCTATGTTTGCCGACGATTCCTGTGAGATTCTCCCAGCTCATTGGGGTAAAATCCTCTTTTTCATGATCTATGTATCGATTAATAATTGGTCGGATATTCCGGATATAATATGATTCCGGCTCATTACTAGTTATAAAATCCGGTACAACAAACAACAGGGATGAAATATTCCGTTTATCCAATACTTCCAATGCATATTGATTGTTTTTCAATCCATCATCAAATGTTATCAATACCCTGTTTTTATTTCCGACTTGCTGTTGCCCGTAATTTTCGAAAAAAACCGAGGGTGAAATGATTTCAAATTCTCTTTCCAGGAAATCGATTATAGATTCAAATTCACCAATAAATTGCCTGGGGGTACTATGAAAATTCAATACCAATAACCTGTTTCCAGGAGCAAACAACCTATAACTGAGAGTACCAATTAATGCCTTTACCAGTTGGGGTTTATCGTGGATATTTCTGTTATACTTCATTAAATTTACCACGTATCAATATCTGCCCTACCTGCATTCCAAATACCCGCGTGTTCAATATCCATAACAGGTTTCAACGGCTTTATTATAAAATAAATTTTTTTATCTATCTTCTTAAATTTATTATTCACTAATATCTGCTTAATATCAGGATGCTGAAACAAATCATTTGAAGCATACGAAAGCATGCTTACGCATCCGGCTTTTTTTACCTTACCTACAAGTGCTTCAAATGCCTCCCCCAGAAATTTACTGTTTTCATCGGTATATCTTATACTTCCTATTACCAGTTCAGTAATAATCCGTTTACGTTTCTGCACCTTCAGGTCGAACAAAATGTCCTTGCCTTCTTTCTCAAACCTGAACTGATAATAAGAGGCATTGTTTAACTGTGCTTTCCATGACCTGAAACCTGTTTCTTCCGACAACCTGACAAAAGAACTAAATCCGGCAGCATTTTCTTTATTTCCTTTTAAAAGATAACGCTCAAGTCGTTTTCCAGGGAAAAGAAAGGCCAAGGGGTTGAGTGGTTTAATATACCATTGCAGGTCAAAAAGATTATTCCACTTGTTTTTGATAAAGCTGTTATAAGACGCCTGAACAGGAAAACCCATCAGAAAATCAACACTTAGCGGGAGCTCTACATTATTAATAAAATCAAGCATACGCGCGAATAATCGTTTACCCCGATAGTCCTGATGAACAAGCGAATTACCTGACTGGTACGAATTAAAAATTTTATCCTTGTAGGTATAAGGCCAATAAAAAAAAGATTGAAAACCAACTATTTTATCACCGTCAGCGGCTACAATCTTTATACTTTTTTCGGCCTGGTAGGGATGCTCATATAAGCGAGACATAAATTCTTCAAATTCCCTGACTGAAACTTTATACTCCATCTCAAACAGGCCCGCTACCTGTTTTTTCATCCATGGTTCGTATAATTTAATCTCTATTTCCGGTCTTTCATTTGTCATAAAAATAGTATCTTTGAACAACGCATGCCTGAGCAGAAAAATATCCTTGTACTGTACACAGAATTGGCTTATTATACGGTATCATGCTTTTCCATGCTTGCTAAAAAGTATGATGTAAATATACATATTTTACGCATGCCTGTTAATAAAAGTGCACCTTTTCAGTTCAATAATCTGGATGCACGCCTGCATATTTACAATGCCCACGAATTTGATTCTAACAAATTGCACAATCTATGCGATAAAATAAAACCATCTCTCATTTATTGCGCAGGATGGACAAATAAAACATATCTTGATTTTTGTAAAATTGAGCATAAGAAATGTAACACCTTGCTGGGATTTGACACACAATGGAATGGCTCTATAAAACAAATATTAGGGGCTTTTTATTCTCGTTTCGCAATTAAACCTCATTTTAATTATGTATTTGTTCCCGGAAAATCACAAGCGCAATTGGCAGAAAAAATGGGATTTAAGAATGAACAAATCATTAAAGGAGCTTACTCTGCTGATGTGGATTTATTCAAAGCTGCTTATGATAAAAACAAACCGCATCGGAAAGTGATTATATTTGTTGGCAGGTATTCTCCTGAAAAAGGAATAGCAGATCTTTGCGAGACATTTATTGATCTTTCTGAAAAGAACGAAATTAACGGATGGCAATTATGGTGTGTGGGAAAAGGTGATTATAAAATCCCCCATCACCCTGCTCTGGCAGATAAAGGGTTTATGCAACCCAAAGAGTTATCTGATCTGATGAAGGAAATCAATATATTTGTTCTGCCAAGTACATACGAACCGTGGGGAGTGGTAGTTCACGAATTTGCTGCTGCCGGAGTACCTCTTTTGTGTAGTAATAAAGTTGGTGCAACAGAAGTATTTTTGAAAAACGGTGAAAATGGATTCATTTTCAATGCCGGGGATAAAAACGACCTGCGAAATAAAATAAAAACAATGTGTAACCTTAGTATCGCTGAGCTTCAGCATATGGAAAAAATAAGCTATGCGCTTGGTCAAACCATAACACCTGAAACCTGGGCTGATTCTCTGTATAAAACGATCATATAGTATGCCTGTAACAACTAAAATTCTTGTAACCGGGGGAGCCGGGAACGTAGGTAGCGCTTTAATTGAAAAATTAATTGAAAACCCGGATAACCATGTTACCATTGTAGATGATCTCTCTACCGGGTATTTATCAAAACTTCCGCAGGTTCATAAAGATCGCTGGCACTTTATTAAATGTGATGTAAATGACCACCAGGATATAGGCCAGATCATGACCGCGCATATGTTCGACTATGTATTTCATTTTGCAGCAGTGGTTGGTGTCCAAAGAACACAGGATAACCCGGTAAAGGTTCTGCAGGATATTGAAGGGATCAAGAATGTATTAAATCTCTCTAAAAACACCGCTGTAAAACGAATATTCTTTTCCTCTTCATCAGAAGTTTACGGAGAGCCGGTTGTATTACCGCAACACGAACACACTACACCTCTCAATTCACGGGTTCCATATGCGGTTGTGAAAAATGTGGGAGAGAGTTTTTGTAAAAGCTATTACCAGGAATACAATCTTAATTATACCATTTTCCGTTTCTTTAATACATACGGCCCTAACCAGAGTACCGACTTTGTGGTAGCCCGCTTTTTAGCATCCGCATTAAAAGGAGAAGACATTACTATATACGGAGATGGTTCTCAAACCAGGACATTCACCTATGTTGACGATACTGTTACAACATGCCTCAATTGTTTTTACGAAAACAAAGTAGTAAATGACGTGATCAATATCGGTAATGATAAATTAATGACCATACTC
>DASWXS010000568.1:0-5340 GCA_036405375.1 Bacteroidia bacterium | reverse complement strand
GGTGTATAAAACTGTGATAGCTCAAGCCGGGAATGCCCATCGGGAGTAACCATCATGGCAATCTCCACAGACTGATCACCAAGTCCAGTAACACGTCCTGCCCATTCCCCTTCAACCATCATTCGTCCTTCCAGCATCAATCCGATTTCGCTAAAAAATGCTATGGCATTATCGAGGGATTCTACAACGATACCTATGTTGTGCATTTCTACTAACTTACTTTTCGTCATAGTTTTCCTTTGTGTGCTGTTTGAGTTTGTTTCCTGATCTCTCAGCGCATCCTTTGCGCTGGCCTTTCCCGGATAAGCAGCCCCCGGAGGAATGATATGTCATCCTGGTTGCTGGCAAATTTCTTTAACCGGAACTGCTATCTTAACGAATAAAAACAGTGTTGTCTTTATGTAAAGCATCTGTCAGCCAATTCGCATTGATCAATGCAAAGTCCTTAGGAAGATTCTCCGGGTGAAAAAACTTCAATTCCAGTGTTTCGGTGTTTGAATAGTTTGGATCAATCGGATTTGTCAACTTTGCTTCAAAATAGGAAGTAATATATTGAACTGTTTTATCCTGGTAATGATATGTCTGTGAATGGGGGGAAGAGTAGATGCCTATAAAACGAACAATATTGGCTTTACTATTTGTTTCTTCTTCAATTTCTCTTAAGATAGCGGCTTCTACGGTCTCACCAAATTCTACGTGTCCTGATATGATGCACCATTTATTTACGTCTTTTCGTTTTTGTAACAGCACTTCTCCTTTGTCATTAAAGATCGCTGCAGCTACTGCTGGTAATATTTGGTTTGTAGTGTTCATGCAGAATTATTGTAAGTCTGTGTTGTGTTTTAAGACAATGCAAACCTTTTCAGTCAACGGGCAGGGGTTACAACAGTTGATGGATACATTTCCGTTGAGCCAGGCGGGATCTTGCTGAATAAAGATACAAAAGTTGGAACCATATTTGTGATCAGCAAAAGTTCACATGGTCTGCTCAACACTTTGACGGCCTCCACGGGATCTTTTCGGGACTTGTGCCGGAGGGTTTTAGTAGGCAGACCCTAAGGAAAGGGGGTAATGCTTTCATTAACCAATTTTATTTCTCCAAAACAAAAGTATTGCCAAAATTATTATTGAAATTAGTGTTCCGGCAGGTAAATACCATAATGTCAATATGCTGATTGTCAGTCCAAATAGGTAGGCCCATTCTTTGTTTGTCCATATAGCATAAATCCATGTTAACCAAAGCAGTCCATACAAAGTAAAAAGCCAACCAAGTTTAAAAACATCCACGTTCAGCTTATAAAAGAGTTCGGCCCAGGGGCCGGGTTTTTCAGGTCCAATGTATTTCCCTTTTATTATTACAAAAATTCCGTCAAGTAGCATAAAGCCACCGTTTAAAAGCCCGAGCAGTGTTATTACTATTTTCATACGAATTTTATTAACTACCGTAGTTTTCTTTAAGCTTTCTCATCAATAGTCTTACTGCTTGCCGGGTACCTGCATTGAAAGAGTTGGTAAAAATAATATAAGCCCTGTTTTTTAGTCTGTCTATATGAACCAGCGTGAAATAAGTAAATGCCCCGGTTCCCGAATGCACAGATAGTTCTTTTTCGTTTTCATAAATATTGAACCAGCCTAATGAATAATTTTCGACTCCTTTGTGAATGAATTTATAGGTGTCTGCTTTCAGATAATTATCTTCCCCTTTTAGCCCTTTTAAGTTTAGTTGTATGAATCTGACATAGTCTTTCAGTTTAATATTTACATCTCCTGCCGGTTCCGTATAATCTAAATGATAATCATAAGTTGAAGGAATAGGGGTGAGTTTGTCATTTTCTGAACTATGCCCCCAGGTGTCTTTTTGTTTTTGGTTTTCAGGCCAGGATAATTTTACATGTAACTGTAAGTCTGTATTGAATACTTTTTCAATCAGTTGTTCCCAGCTTTGATTGGTAACTTTTTCCAGCATTAATGTAGCCAGGGTGTATCCCGCATTGGAATAAATGAACGGATTTTGCTCGTCGGGCTGTATGGATTCCAGTGTTAATACAAACCGTCCAAATTGCTTTCTTTTTTCCGGGTTTGTTCCTTTGAAGTCTGGTATCTTGGGATCATTTTCGCCCTGAAATGGTTGTATTCCCGCTTTGTGTGTAAGCAAATCCAGTAGTGTAATATTTGCATATGCCGGCTTGCTTTTTGCTTTCCATTCGGGAAATATATCAAAGAATTTAGTTGTCCATATTAATTTCCCTTTTTCTACATATTTGGCCATCATAAAGGCAGTCATCGCTTTTGTATTTGAGCCAATATGAAACCTGTCATCCAATGTTGCTGTGTCCGGAAGATCAATTGAATGCTTTCCTAATGCTGCAATTTCTAATGTAGCGCTGCTAGTAACAACAGCATAACTCATTTCAGGAATATTATATGCTTTTCGGATTGAGTCGGCAAACTGGATTGTTTTTTGCCCGTAACTGCCGGTAAAATATAAAAGCATTACCGCTATTGAAAAAATCCTGATCATAACGAGTTTAAGTGATTAGATGGTAAAAATGGGGGAGGGACTTGTTATTTTCTTTCCTGTACATTGATGAAGTACAAATGTATGGCAGTGCTTTGCTGAATGATTTGACCTAGGTCAAATCATTCAGCTTTTTTCTGATACGACTAAGTCTTTCTTGCGTAATACCTAAATAGGCTGCAATCTGCGAAAGAGGGATTTTCTCAATAAGCTGTGGTTGCTGCAGTAATAATTTCTTATACCGCTGCTCCGCTGTTAGGGAAATGGTTTCTATAACCCTGTTTTCCAGAATAGATACATAATTAGACATTATATTATTTGTGATGCTGTAATACATTTTTTCGGAGCATGCATCTTGAAAATCTTTTATTTCGCAAACCAGGATCTTACTGTCAATGACAGCTTCGATGGCAAAATTATTCGCCATTCCTTTCAATAAGGAAGTAGGGCAGCAATCAACATCACCCTCGAAGGTGAAGCCAAGAATATAGTCTTTATCATTTTTGTGTATAAAAGTTTTACACGCACCATGTACAATGTAGAAAAAGAAGGTAGGGTGGGCCCCCTGACGGATAATTCTTTCCCCCTTTTCAATATATCTTTCTTTCCCTATTTTCTGAATAATAGAGAAAAAATATTTTGATTGTTTTTCGGGTATGTTACTGAATAAGAATTCCGGGGAGATCATATACTATTTTGATCTTCTTTGAAGTTGGTTCATTTGAGTTCTGAAAGGATCAGCTTTTTCTGCTTTAGTGTATTTTTCATTGCCTTTTCTCTAACTGCAGGATCATTGCTATTAATTAGGTCAAAATATTCAACCGGAACAACCTGCCATGATACACCATATTTGTCTTTGCACCAACCACATGCGCTTTCTTGTCCACCGTTTGTGGTCAAGGCATTCCAATAATAGTCTACTTCAGCCTGATCTTCACAATTAATCACAAACGAAATTGATTCATTGAATTTGAAATACGGACCTGCTGCTAAAATGTTAAATTCTATATTTTCTATTTCCATAACGGCAGTTTCAAAGCTGTCCTGACCGCCCTGTGCTTTTGCTTCCGGTGGATTTTTATATTGGTGATATTCTTTCAGTTTCCCGTTTTTGAAAATAGAAAGATAATAGTCTACTACTGCTTTGGCATCTTTATCGACCCACAGGCAAGGGGTTATCTTTTGCGTAATCATAGCTGGCTTTTTTGTTACGGTTTGATGAATGATTGTATCTGTGTTACTGTTGTTGGCAGCATTCTGTTGAGAATTTCTGCAAGCCATTAGATTAGCTATTATACATACTGCCCAAAAACCAACTATTTTCTTTTTCATTGCTTTAGTTGATTTTCTTCTGTATTTGCCAATAATGCCCGAATGGATCTCTAAACATTCCCTGTCTGTAACCATACTCATGATCTGTTGTAGGATTAATTTCCGTTGCCCCCGCCTGAATGGCTTTTTGCATAACTTCCTCTACATCAGGAACAAACAGGCCAATAATCGCTGTTACTCCTTTCGCACTGATGGGCTCAAGCGCATCGCGCATTGTTTCGTGAACATGAAAAATAGCCCCCTTGATTTCTAATTCAGCAACATGAATACTTCCATCATCGTTACGAAAGCAGAAATTTTCAGTTGCTCCGAATTTTTTGTAAAAATCAATGTCTTTTGTTCCATTGGGAATATGTAGTTCTGGTGCAAAGTGGGTTATGTCTGCTGTCTTGATCATACGCTTTTGTTTTTACTATTACCGGAAACATTTTTCTATAAAAGTCAGCGATGAACTTCAACCTGTGGCTTTCTTATTTGCCATTATCAGATGATCGTTTCACATTGCTGGTAACGGCTTAGGCTTTACGCAGTTGGGAGGATCTGCGAAGGCGCCTGGCTGGGATTACGTTTAAAACTACAAAACAAAATTGCTTTTTGCAAACATGATAGAAAGACAAAATATGGGATACAGCTGAAGCTGATTCTACAGATTGGATAAAGTGTGCAGAAGCCCTCATGGAGAATAACCGATGTTGGCTGCAGGCTTTAGTCAAAAAAGTTTTAATATTTCTTTAAACGTCCACGTATTGCCTTTTTCAAAAAAGGCGTAGGCATTGTCCCAGTGGCTTCCTTTTCCCCAGCCAACCATAGAAGAAGTGACTTTTGTTTCTTTATCACTAATTTTTTCGAATTGTAATATTTCTTGAAGATTTTTGTCTTCATTTCTGGCTTCTTGAGCGAAATTGTTATTTAAGTTCACTTTCAATGTCAACAGTTGGTGTTCTATGTAGTTAATAATGTCAAGCTTAATAGATGAGGGATCGTCAATAGTTTTATTAGCGTCATAATTTGTTTTAATAAATCCACCTGTCTTCATGTCGATTTTTGCAATTGGGGCAATCCATTTTTTTAGTCCTTCTTCCGTGGTGAAAAGCTTCCATGTTTCATTAAGACTAATAGGAACTACAATTGATAGTTGTAAAACTTTCTCCCCTTGTTGAGTCACATATGAACTATTACTTACCTGCGCTGTAAGATGAAGTGCAAATTGTCCGAGTACAAGAATTAAAAAAAGTCTTTTCATAATTTTTATAAAATTTGTAATGTATGAAATGATTGCAGCCAACTTAATTATACGCGCTAAACTATAGCGTCAATACAGCTGTTCTGGTTGGCTTTGCGAGTATTACTGTAAGTACCCCTAATTTCAGACAGTCACTTTTAGAGTTTAATCATTTTTAATAAGGTTTGTTTTCCACTCAAAGGGCGTCATATTCCCTAATGATTCATGGGGTCTTTTGTGATTGTATTCTTCTATCCATTCATCGGTC
>DASWXS010000567.1:0-5264 GCA_036405375.1 Bacteroidia bacterium | reverse complement strand
GTGAACAAACTGAAGCAAATGGGTAAACGCGTTCACGGAATTGGTTTTTTCGACACTAAACACACACCAGAAAACTTATCGTATACAAAGTCTGATTTTGATCTTTTCAATATAAAAGAACTCCAGGGTGCAGGAACCCCCAATAGTCCTTATATCAAAACGTTTATTACAGAAATACGTGATCTGCTGATCGATATAAACCTGGACAATAAATTTCCTTTGAGATATATTTCGGCCATGTCTTATGCCAAATGCAAGATTGGAATTGATTTACCAGAGAATCAGAGTATCCATGACCTGTTTATAAGTGTAGATAAAAAAGATGGGATCAGTAATTATCTGAAACAGGTAGATTTTTACCTGGAGATGATTAATAAGAAATAACTGATTTCATTAAACATTGCCCGGTCGGCGCAATCGACCATTTAGGTACAAAGTAATGGGTCTCGACTACGCCCGGCATGGCATTACTTTATTTTCTTCATCCTGAAATATTCCCGGTGATTCGCTTCTTTGGGAGTATTTCCTTCAATATATGCAATAAGCGAATCGCCCTGGATGCTATATACTATACGTTGCGGGAAATCATGCTGCAGGTTTTCTGCAACAAAAGAGGTATCTGTAAATTGTTTTACTTCAAATGAAACAGGCTTCTCTTCGTTCTGACCTGTAACCGTTGGAATATAATAAGCTTTATTATTCCTGGTCTGTATATCTACTTTTTCGCTGAATAATGTGTCTTTGCCTTGTAACATGCAAGATTCAGAAAACAAAAGAGAGTCAGACATTTCTGTCCAACTCTCTGTATATTTTATACTATCATAATCCGATACCCATGTTCCCAATAACTTTTGAAATACTTTATGTTTCGCAGGTTTCTGTGTATTTTCAGATACAGGCGAACTACAGGAAGTAATGGCAATGAGTGCTATTAAAGGAACAATAAATTTCATAGATCTTATTCGTGACGGATGTAAACGTCTTCGTTTTTATCGAAGAAGAAACTTAAACCCATGTTCTTTTTGAAATATGCTTTCATTTCATCAGAAGATGCAAATTTCTCATCAATATTTTCTGTTACAGGAGAGAAGGTAACTTTTGCTCCACTAGGTGAAATCTCTACTTTATAGAAGTAATATGTTTTTGTAGAAGTAGATCCTTCTTCCACAACATTCATAAAACGTGTACCATCGATATTGGAAAGGAAACCGCTGTATTTTGTTACATCTCCTGAAGAAGTGCTTTTTTTCTCGATCAGGTAAGTGAACTCATCCTTTTTTGTAACATCATAAATATAATCAGTACTTGTTTTGCTTTCCCACTTACCTAACAATTTCTCGTCTATTTTAACGGAAGCCTTATCAATAGTGTTTTCAGATCCGTAAGGGCAAGCTGTTAATACGCACATAAGGGTAACCAGTAAGCCAAATTGTAAAAAGTACTTTTTCATAATATGAGTTTTATTTGTTTGAAACGTGAATATACAAAAAACGGTCCAGATTTCTCCGGACCGTTTCATTTATTTTAAATTCTGTTTTAATTATTTTCCATCAGGATTAACTGTCTCCAGTTTCTCTGAATCTTCCTCACCTTTTACAGGAGGGTGATAAGCAGGGATCTCTACTTTTGGTTTAGTAGGATCTACATAATCCCAGCTGGTAATCTTAAATACCACACGACGGTTAACAGCGTGTAATGCTTCCTGGCCCTCTTTTGTTTTTTCTTTTTTGATTTGAGCATCCTGGATTTTCAGCTTACGCTCACCCCAACCTTTAGCTGTCATACGCTCTTTAGGAATACCTTTAGAGATTAAGTAATCAACACAAGACTGAGCACGTTTCTGAGATAAGTCATCGTTAGCTTTTGTTTGACCACGGCTATCTGTGTGAGCTGATAACTCGATAATGATCGTCGGGTTTTTATTCAATACATTCAATAAGAAGTTCAATGAATCCTGGAACTGAGGTTTTACGTCCCACTTAGCTAAGTCGAATAAGATCAAAGGAAGTTTAATCTCTTCTTCAACCGGCGTAAGAACGAAATCTTTCTGGAAGTTTTGAGACTCCTGAACACCAACAGTAGTAAAGCTACCATGATCATCAGATGCAAGAAACCCTAATTTTGCAGTTGGAGTAGTAACTGTTTTATCTGTTTGAGTGTAGATATCATAAGTAACTTCTGGTTTTAATACCATTGTGTAGTTACCAGTAGCATCTGTTTTAGCCTGAACCAATGTTCCATCGCTGCCTTTAAGAATAACTGCACAGTTCGAAATAGGAGTTTGATCTTTGTTATTCTTAACAGTACCGTTTACATTGAACACCAACGGAGGAAGAACGAATGACCAGATATCATCGCCACCTTTACCACCTTCGCGGTTAGATGATAAATAACCTCTTTCTTTTGTTCCTTCGAACATGATACCGAAATCGTCAAACGCAGAGTTTAAAGGGTATTTTAAGTTCTCCACCTGCCCTGTTGGCTTACCATCTTTATCTAAAGCAACTTTGAATATATCTAAACCTCCCATACCCAAATGAGCATCAGAAGAGAAGTAAAGCGCTTTACCATCAGCAGTTACATAAGGATAACACTCAGTACCTGAAGTATTAACAATAGAACCAAGATTTACAGGAGTTCCCCAATCTTTAGCCTTTTTATCGTAATGTGACATCCAGATATCAGCATGTCCTAAAGTACCAGCCATGTTAGAAGCAAAATACATAGTTTGCCCATCCGTATTTAATGTAGGATGAGCAAAGTTGATACTATCAACACACCATGAAATTACAGTTGGATCTCCCCAGCCTGCACCTGCTTTTTTAGACACATATAAATTCGGACGCTCTTTTGCACCTTTCACTTCCTTAACACGTGAAAAGATTAATATATCACCTTTTTTAGAAACAACAGCAGCTCCTTCGTTTACTTCAGAGTTAACCGGGGCTCCGATTGGAACCGGAGTGCTCCATTTACCGTTTTTGTCAAGAGTTGTTTCAAAAAGATCAGAGTGTTGCTGACCTGTAGAACCATCAACAGCACCACCAGTTGAACCCTGACGCGTAGAAGTAAACATTAATTTGTTACTTTTTTTGTCAGAGAAAGACGGGCTGAAATCAGCTTCTTTTGAATTGAATAAAGCCATGTTCTCAACCTTGTGACGGGTTGGAGAATCTACCCATTTCTGAGCTAATTCACATGATTTGATACGTGATTCAGTAAGAGGATCTGAAGGAACTTCTTTTTTGTAGTTCTCATACTCAGCAATAGCCTCGTTATATAATTTTTGTTCTTTTTTGATCTCACCAATATAGAAATAGCTGATTGGATCAGGATACTTAGCTTTAATAGCTTTTGCGTAGAAAGTTTCAGCTTCCTTGATCTGGTTAATGTGTCTGTAACACTCTGCTGTTCTAAAAAGGATTTTCGCCTTTTTATCTGCCTTTTTTTCCTTTGTATAAGCGTTCTTATACAAATCAACTGCTTTAAAGAATTCTTTTGCGTCGTAAGCCTTGTCAGCTTCCTTTAAGAAGTTCTTTTGAGCGAAAGAAACTACCGCTAAAAAAGCGGTGAAAGCTAGTGTTAAGGATAACTTTCTCATCATAATTGTTCTTTTGGTTTAAATTTAAGCTGCTAATATAATAATTATTTAAACAAATCCCGAAATTTTTGATTTAAAAAAATCAATGTTCATCTAATTTTTAAGACAAAAAGAGTTAATAATTAATCATTTATAACGATCTTCTCAATTACGTCTCCCTGCCTGATCTCATCAATAACTTCAAACCCCTCATCGGTTACTTTTCCGAAACAGGTATGCTGCCTGTCGAGATGACTGGTTTTTGAACGGTTAAAACAGATAAAAAACTGGGATCCACCTGTGTCTCTTCCTCTATGAGCCATAGATAAAACACCTTTATCATGACGCTGATTTCCTCCCATCAATTCGCATTTAATGGTATAACCTGGTCCGCCTGCGCCGGTTCCGTCAGGGCAACCTGCCTGCGCCATAAAACCCTGTATTACGCGGTGAAACTTTAATCCGTTGTAAAACCCTTTTTTACTCAGTTCAATAAAATTCTTAACTGTGCCCGGAGCATCGTTTTCAAAGAATTCAACCTTCATTACTCCTTTGGCTGTGTGAATTTCTGCTGTTGGCATATATTCTCTATTATTTGTTTAGTGTTTGACTGCTCAGAACGTTATCTGATTTGGTTACGGGGACCTGGTTCCGTTCAATGAAACCACCTCCTATCAGGTCGTTTCCTTCATAAATAACGGCAGATTGTCCGGGAGCCATGCTTTTTACGGCCTGATGGAATACAATATCCAGTTTATTATCTTCTATGTTTACAGTACTCATAGTACCCGCATCTTTATAACGGATTTTGGTAAGTGCCTGGAAGTTTTCGGGCAAAACAGCGTATTTGATCAGGTTAAAATCCCTTACACGCATATGCTGCTTTTGAAGGTCTTCCTGGTCGCCTAACACCACTGTATTGGTTTCAGGAATGATTTCACTCACAAAAACAGCTTCTCCCAAAGCTATATCCAAACCTTTGCGCTGACCTATTGTGTAAAAGGGATATCCCCTGTGTTTGCCTACTTCTTTTCCTTTGTAAATAAAACTTCCGCCCTCTACTTTTGCTTCCAACTCCGGCATACGGTTCTTTAAAAATGCACGGTAATCGTTATCAGGAATAAAGCAGATGTCATAGCTTTCCGGTTTATTGGCAAGTTCGCTGAATCCGTATGTTTCGGCCATTTTGCGGATCTCCGGCTTAGTGTATTTTCCTAAAGGGAAAATAGTTCGCTTTAAACTCTCCTGCGAAAGTCCCCACAATACATACGACTGATCTTTATTCAGATCAAGTCCTCTTGAAACAACATATCTGCCATTTTCTTCACGCACCTGTGCATAATGCCCGGTAGCAATATACTCGCATCCCAGCATGTCAGCACGTTTTAATAGAGCTTCCCATTTTATGTGTGTGTTACACAATACGCAAGGATTTGGAGTTCTTCCGGCCAGGTATTCATCAACAAAATTATTGATAATGAATTCGCCAAACTCTCCCCTGATATCCAGTATATAATGCGGAAAACCTAAATTAACCGCTACCTGCCTTGCATCGTTTATTGAATCAAGACTGCAACAGCCTGTTTCCTTTTTTGATGAACCTGAAGATTGATAGTCCCAGGTTTTCATAGTAATTCCGATTACTTCATAACCTTGCTCATGAAGCATCATTGCTGTAACGGAA
>DASWXS010000566.1:0-3313 GCA_036405375.1 Bacteroidia bacterium | reverse complement strand
AAGTTTTCGTGCAACAAAAGATATTCAACTAAAAGCCGTTGTGGACGAAGCTCTAAAAAATAACACTACCGTTGAACGTGTGATCGTGAACAAACGTACCGGAACTCCTGTAAACATGAAAGCTGATCGTGATGTGTGGTGGGAAGAAGAAATAAAAAATGTTTCTCCTGATTGTCCTGCAGAAACTATGGAGGCTGAAGATCCACTGTTTATTTTATACACATCGGGCTCTACCGGGAAACCTAAAGGCGTTGTACATACAACAGCCGGTTATATGGTTTGGACTAATTATACTTTTGTAAATGTGTTTCAATATCAGCCCGGCCAGATTCACTTTTGCACTGCCGATATTGGTTGGATCACCGGGCATAGTTATATTGTGTACGGACCTTTGAGTGCAGGCGCTACAACCCTTATGTTTGAAGGTGTACCAACATGGCCGGATGCAGGTCGTTTCTGGGAAATTGTTCAGAAATACAAAGTAGATATTTTGTATACAGCACCAACAGCGATCCGAAGTTTAATGGGCTTCGGTACAGAACCCATAAGAGGAAAAGACCTGGGCTCACTAAAAGTATTAGGTTCGGTTGGAGAACCCATCAACGAAGAAGCATGGCATTGGTATCACGAACACATCGGGAATAAAAAATGTCCTGTTGTAGATACCTGGTGGCAGACAGAAACAGGCGGAATTTTAATTTCTAATCTTGCAGGAGTTACTCCACACAAACCTTCTTTCGCAACACTTCCATTGCCGGGAGTTCAACCGTGTTTAGTAGATGAAAGCGGCAACGAGATTGAAGGGAATGATGTAAGCGGTAACCTCTGCATTAAATTTCCATGGCCGGGAATCATCCGTACCACTTATGGAGATCATGAGCGTTGCAGGCAAACTTATTTTTCTACATACAAAGACAAGTATTTTACCGGCGATGGTTGTTTGCGTGATGCAGATGGAAATTACCGAATCACAGGACGCGTGGATGATGTATTAAATGTAAGTGGTCATCGTATCGGGACAGCCGAAGTGGAAAACGCCATTAACATGCACGATGCAATAATTGAAAGTGCCGTAGTTGGTTATCCCCATGATATTAAAGGACAGGGGATTTATGCATACGTAATTGCCGAAGGAAAAATAGATGATGTGGCAAAACTGCGCCAGGAGATTCTGCAAACTGTTACTAAAATAATTGGCCCTATTGCAAAACCCGATAAGATACAGGTAGTACCCGGTTTACCAAAAACCCGCTCCGGCAAAATTATGAGAAGGATCCTTCGTAAAATAGCGGAAGGTGATACATCTAATTTGGGAGATACCAGCACATTACTGGATCCGTCGTTGGTTGATGTGATCAAGAATGAAGCCTTGTAATCCGTCACCACTAAGTCCACTAAGAGGCGCTAAGCTCATGAATTTCTTAGTGAAACAAGGTCTTTCTCCGTGTCTTAGTAGTAAAAATCCGCTATCTTTGCCCATCATTATTTTTTATGCAAAGAGAGCGATCAAAACAATTATACGAAGAAGCTGTAAAATTCTTCCCAGGAGGAGTAAATTCACCCGTACGTGCATTCAGAAGTGTTGGCGGAACGCCGCTATTTATTAAAAAAGGAAAAGGCTCCCGTATCTGGGATGCTGACAATAATGAATTTGTAGATTATTGCGCCAGCTGGGGGCCGCTTATCTTGGGGCATGCAAACCAACCTGTGTTGAATAAAGTACAGGAAACCATGCAGAATGGAACTTCATTCGGAGCTCCTACTGAACTGGAAAACGAATTGGCAAAACTAATCTTAAGTAATAATACATTCATTGAAAAAATTCGTTTTGTAAGTAGCGGAACAGAAGCAGTGATGAGCGCCATTCGTTTAGCACGTGGTTTCACAGGAAAAACTAAAATTTTAAAGTTTGAAGGTTGTTACCACGGGCATAGCGATTCATTATTGGTAAAAGCGGGTTCAGGATTGGTGACATTCGGGAACAGTTCTTCTGCAGGAGTTCCGGAAAGTGTGGTAAATGACACTATAGTTGTTTCCTTAAATAATAAAGAAGCAGTACAAAAAGCATTTGAACAGTTTGGAAATGATATTGCATGTATCATTATTGAACCGGTTCCGGCAAACAATGGATTACTATTGCAGAGCAAAGAATATCTTCAATTCCTTCGCGATATTACAAAACAACACCAGTCGTTGTTGATCTTTGATGAAGTGATCTCTGGCTTCCGCTTAGGATTTACAGGTGCTGCAGGTTATTATAACATTACCCCGGACATTATTACATACGGAAAAATAATTGGCGGAGGTTTCCCGGTTGGAGCTTATGGCGCAAGCAAGGAAATTATGCAATGCATTTCTCCTGATGGAAACGTTTACCAGGCCGGAACACTCAGTGGTAATCCGGTTGCAATGGCCGCGGGAATCGCTCAATTAAGTGAGTGTTTAAAACCCGGTTTTTATGAGAGTCTGGAAGCAAAAACAAAAAAACTGACAGAAGGAATTGTTGCCTCTTTCAAACATAAAACTATTCCTTTCAAAATATTCAGCATCGGCTCCATATTCTGGATTGCATTCTCCAATGCCGAACATATCCGTTCAGCCGAAGAAATTGATGGTGGTAGTATGAAGTATTTCCGCCAGCTGCATGCTTCTTTATTGGAGCAGGGAATATATCTTGGACCATCGGGTTACGAAGTAGGCTTTATAGGAGAAGCACATACCGACGCAGACATTCAAAAAACAATTGATGCTTTTGCAAAAGCATTTGAAACATTGAATTAAAATGATCGACAGAAAACACCATACTGTTTTGTTCTTGTTTTTCACAGCCGCAATAGTATTGTGTTCCTATCATTCTATTGAATCGTCCTTCTTCCCGGAACATTTAAAAAATACAACTATTGCAAAGCTCAAAGAAGTAGATTCACTCGTGTATTACCAGTGCCATGCCGAAGCAATTAAAGAACAAAAAGTAACAACTGAAGACGGAAAAGTAATTGAGTTGAAAGGAAAAAAACAATTCATTACCATCACCGAAAAATTCAAACTATCTAAAAAAGGGGAAACATACAGGCTGGAGCATTACAACTCCCCCACTACCTATTATCCTAATAAAAAATACACGTATTTAAAACTTACCGAAAAAGCCTATTGGGGATTCAGTAAAGACATGGACACCATTCTTCCAAAAGAAGATGTACTAAAGCTAGCAGCTTATGAAACCAAGTTACGCTCCATTACTGAATATGACTTTAAAGTAATAGACAATAACGGACCTCAGCTCATCATTAACGGAAAAAAGATATCAGAGCAA
>DASWXS010000565.1:0-2937 GCA_036405375.1 Bacteroidia bacterium | reverse complement strand
ATTAAGGAAACATCGAGTATTGTAATTAACGGAAAAAAGCAGGTGCAGTTTGCACCCGGTAAAAAAGTAAAAGTGGAGTGGAAGTAAGTATGAATAAGCCTTCTTTTGATGATATATACATGGACCTTGCTGTGAGCCTGGCGCAAAAATCACATTGTGTAAAGGCGCATGTGGGAGCGGTTCTTACAAAGGATACACGTATAATTTCTTTGGGATATAATGGCCCCCCGGCCGGAACCCACAATTGTGACGAAGAGTGGCCGGAACATGGCTGCCCTAGAGATAGCAAAGGCAGTTGTTCGCTGGCTTTGCATGCGGAGCAGAATACTATTTTGTATGCTGCTAAAAATAATGTATCCATGGAAGGTTCTACCTTGTATGTAACACTTTCACCATGTATTGCTTGTGCAAGGGTTATTTATTCTGTTGGGATACGTAAGGTATACTATAAAGATTCATATGCGGAATTCAAAAAGATCCCCAGTGATGAGGGGGTTGATTTCCTTACAAAATTTGGTGTTGAAGTAGTACGTTATACAAAACCGTAATGAAAAAGAAATTCATCATAACAATTCTCTCTGCTTTTTTCCTGTTGCTCTGTGCTGATACGTATGCGCAGGAACAAAAGGGAACGGGACCTGGCGGAACGAATGGCAGCATGTCCAGGACTATTGCCCGTTCGAAAAAAAGAGCGGCACGCAAAGAAGCGAAAGAAAAACGCAAAGCGGAAAAGGCTAATCAAAAAGCCATCAAAAAGCACCACAAGCGTCTTCAGACCAAGGAAGTTAGGAAGCGTATGAAGAAAAGCAAAAAGAAAGCGGAGAAAAACAGTAAGCGGGTCAATTAATTCTTTATAGTAAATCAGGTAATTTAAAGGGATTTCCTATATTTGCCTTTATTAATTTATTATCATCATGGGAAAAGGAGATCAACGTTCTAAAAAAGGTAAAATTCATATTGGTTCTTACGGAAGACTACGTCCACGTAAAAAAGCTACAGCTGCTGCATCAGCAACTAAAGCTGCGCCAAAAAAGGCTGCTAAGAAAGCTGCAAAATAAATTACCAGATTATTTAAATAAAAAACGCCGGTCTGTTAGGATCCGGCGTTTTTTATTTGTTATAATTTTAAGATGCGTTTTGAACTACTTTTAGTACGGGCAGCTCAACCAACTCATATTCACTTAGTGCTGTTATATCCACAATCGTTTTTCCGTCTTTTCCTGGAGTAATAGTGAAGGGTTTGAATTTAGCGCCATACACGATCTCATTCGATACATAACTGCTTCTTGAATATACCGTTTGAGAATAAGTGTCATTCATTGCTTTTATCATAATAATAAACTCTGCATCAGATCCTAAAAGATCTTGCTGGCTCATTCCATACAAAGGACTTGATTCGTCAATAGGATGTACCACCGTCCAGTTAATCGAAAGGAAATTGATTTTGCTTAACTCCAATGGTAATTGCAGGAAAATACGTGAATTGGTTTCCGGGTTGGTCATACTCAATGTTACCTGGGCCTCAATCTCTATCAGTTCATTCCGTTTTGGATTTGCAATCCTGAACATTAAGCCGGTAATGCCTTTGTATGGTGCTACCAGTATTTTATTACTATATAGGATAGTTGCATTTGGTTTTGAAAAACGTCCGTACAAAACGCCCGTTGCAATAGCGAATATCAAAAGTCCTATAAGTGATTCGATAGCAGCAACGGTACTCACCGCCGGGGTTTTAGGATAAACATAACCATAACCTACTGTTGTGAGTGTTTGCGCGCTAAAGAAAAACAAATCTTCAAATGATTTCACCGGATCGCTCAACTCAATGTTGCCAAAACTGTCTGCCCCCAGGTAATAGTAAATAGAAGCGAATATGAGATTTACAGCAATGTAATTAATAATGATCATCAGGAAAAACCGGCTCCACGACATGTTGGTAAGTGTATGGTACCAGTCGAAAGATTCAAATGCGTTTTTACCTTTCCTGTGGATGTTTATTTTACCGTCTTTATTCAAAAAGCGGTTTCTGCCACTCACATTTTTGGACCCGAAGCCCAGCTCATTACTGCTTCTGCTGAAAATGTTCTTTTTCATAATGAATAGCTAATTGTGTTACCTTTGTCAGGATGAATATCAAAGGTATTAAATATATTGCACTACTCCTTTTAATTGGCGGTTTATTGCTTGTTTTTTTTCTGAAAAAGAAAGAGCAGAAACCGGTTACCATATTGCCTCACTACGGGCCTAAATCCTATTCGTTAAAAAAAGATACCATTTTCCATAAAGTGATGAATTTTAGTTTTATTGATCAGTATGGAAGAGAAATTTCTGAAAAGCAAACAAACGGTAAAATTTATGTGACTGATTATTTTTTTACAACCTGCAAATCCATTTGTCCTATTATGTCTAATCAAATGATTCGTGTTCAGCAGGCATTTAAGAATGAAAACCGGGTTGTGATTCTTTCCCATACAGTTGATCCGGAAGAAGATTCAGTAGAAGTATTGCTAGAGTACGCAAACCGCCATAAAGCAATAAAAGATAAATGGTATTTTCTTACCGGGGATAAAGCGACTTTGTATGCCCAGGCGCGTAAAAGTTATCTGCTGGATGCGGAAGAGGGCGATGGAGGAGAGGAAGATTTTATTCATACCGATAAATTTGCCTTAGTCGACTGGAATAAGAACATACGTGGTTATTATACAGGAACCGATTCTGTTGAAGTCAACAAACTGATTATTGATATAAAGACATTGCTCCGGGAAAAGGAATATCTGAAGCAGTGAAAATTATTTCTGCTTAGCTATCCTGTCTTTTTGCTTATTGAAAATAGGTTAAGGCATTTGAAAAATAAGCTACCTTGCAAATAAAAATATATGAAAAAAATTGCCCTTTTTGCAATGCTAATGATCGGACTAGCTGTAAAATCCCAGATCA
>DASWXS010000564.1:0-5128 GCA_036405375.1 Bacteroidia bacterium | reverse complement strand
CGCGAAAAAATTCGCGTAATTTTTTAATGAGAATTCGCTGAGCGGCACAATTATTTTAGAAAAAGTTCGTTCACGTTTCCAAACAAGAAAACCAAAACAAAATTATGTCATATATCTTAACCATAAACGCGCGTCAAATTCTTGACAGTCGTGGAAACCCAACCATAGAGGTAGATGTATATACCGAAAATGGAGTAATGGGAAGAGCTGCCGTGCCAAGCGGTGCCTCTACAGGAACACATGAAGCAGTTGAGCTTCGTGATAATGATGCTTCCCAGTATATGGGGAAAAGTGTGAACAACGCTGTTCACAATGTAAATACCATTTTACGCGAACAGTTAAAAGGTATGTATATCTTCGATCAGAATGGCATCGATGCTAAAATGATCGAGATTGATGAAACGCCCAACAAAGCTAAATTGGGAGCAAATGCTATTCTTGGTGTTTCCCTGGCATGTGCCAAAGCTGCAGCCGAAGAAAGCCGCCAACCTTTGTTCCGTTATATCGGAGGGGTAAACGCAAACATTCTTCCTATTCCCATGATGAATATCCTGAATGGTGGTGCGCATGCCGATAACGGAATCGACTTCCAGGAGTTTATGATCATGCCCGTAGGAGCAGAGAGTTTTTCGGAAGGTTTAAGAATGGGAACAGAAGTGTTTCACCATTTAAAAGCGGTTTTGAAAAAGCAAGGCCTTTCAACCAACGTTGGTGATGAAGGTGGTTTTGCACCTAACATCAAATCAAACGAAGAGGCATTGAAATCAGTAATGCAGGCTATTGAAGCTGCAGGATACCGCCCGGGTGAAGATATTTACATTGCCATGGATGCGGCGTCTTCTGAATTTTATAATGCTGAAGAAAAAGCATATATCTTCAAAAAATCAACAGGCGATAAATTGACCTCTTCCCAGATGGTTGATTTCTGGGCAGACTGGTGCAAACGTTATCCTATTCTTTCTATTGAGGACGGATTTGCTGAAGATGACTGGGATGGCTGGAAACAGGTTACCGACCGTTTAGGTAAAACCGTACAATTGGTAGGTGATGATTTGTTTGTAACCAATGAAACCCGTTTAAAACAAGGGATAGAGCAGGGTGTTGCCAATTCTATACTTGTAAAGGTCAACCAGATCGGTTCTTTAACAGAAACTATCAACGCGGTACAAATGGCGCAAACGAATAGCTATACATCTGTAATGAGTCACCGCTCCGGTGAAACAGAAGATACAACCATTGCGGACCTTGCTGTTGCATTAAACTGCGGGCAGATCAAAACCGGTTCTGCGAGCCGCAGCGACAGGATCGCTAAATATAACCAGCTACTGCGCATCGAAGAGCAACTGGCAGGAAACGCACGTTATTTGGGTAAAGATTTCAAATTCCTGAAAAAATAAATTTCTCTGTAAATAATGAGCCTCGGCCTTTTAGGTTGGGGCTTTTTTTATTTTTACAGGCGTCGTAAGTCCCCATTCGTGTTATCACCAATAGGGAATTTTTAAGCTCAAAATTATTGTGAATTAACTCAAAATTAATTTGTTTATTAAGCTTAAACGATTAATTTTAACCCTTGACAAAACAATTCTGAAGGCAATGCTTTGTCATTGTAAACCCGATAAAAACAGACATAATTACGACACAAAATGGATAGGTTAAAAGAACAATTCAAAGAAAAAGCGACTGCTCTTTCTGCTGACATCAAAGACATCATTAAAAATCACGGAGATGTAAAATTAGGTGAAATCACTGTAGCGCAGGTATACCAGGGTATGCGTGGTATGGTTGGTATGGTTACTGAAACTTCTAAATTGGATCCTGAAGAAGGAATTCGTTTCAGAGGGTACACCATTCCTGAGTTGCGTGCTAAATTACCAAAAGCTCCGGGTGGCACAGAACCGCTTCCTGAAGGGATTTTTTACCTGATGTTGGTTGGTGAATTGCCTAGCCAGGATGACGTAACTTATATTACCAACGAATGGGCAAAACGTAGCCACGTTCCAAAACACGTATTTGATGTGCTGGATAAACTGCCGGTTGATGCACACCCGATGACACAATTCATTACTGCTATTCTTGCAATGCAAACAGAATCAGTTTTCGCAAAAGAGTATGCAAAAGGCATCAATAAAAAAGATTATTGGGATCCTATCTATGAAGATGCTATGAATATGATTGCGCGATTACCACGTGTAGCTGCGTACATCTATCGTAGAAAATATAAAAACAGTGTGCATATTGAACCGGATCCGAAATTGGATTGGGCAGCAAACTTTGCTCACATGTTGGGTTATGAGGCAGTGGACTTCAGACGTTTAATGCGTTTGTATATGACTATTCACGTGGATCATGAAGGAGGAAACGTTTCTGCACATGCTACTCACTTAGTAGGTTCAGCATTAAGCGATCCGTATTTATCTTTCTCTGCTGGTATGGCTGGTTTAGCAGGTCCTTTGCATGGATTAGCGAACCAGGAAGTATTGGCCTGGATCATGGAATTAAAAGAAACATTAGGTGGCGGTTTGCCAACCAAAGAACAAATTGCTGAATACATTAAAAAAACCCTGACCGAAGGAAAAGTTGTTCCGGGTTACGGACATGCTGTATTACGTAAAACAGATCCGCGTTTCTCAGCTCAGCAGGATTTCTATAAAACATGGATCAAGCGTGATGATATTTGCGAGATCGTTCAAATGGTTTATGAGGTAGCTCCTCCTATTCTTGAAGGAACGGGCAAGATCAAAAATCCTTGGCCAAATGTTGACGCGCATTCAGGTGCATTGTTGGTGCACTATGGTATGCATGAGTATGATTTCTATACGGTGTTGTTTGGTGTATCGCGCGCATTAGGAGTAATGGCAAGTTTGATCTGGGACAGAGCAACAGGTTCTCCTATCGAGCGTCCGGGTTCTGTTACCACTGAATGGATCCAGAAGAAGATCAAAGCAGAAGCTGCCGCAAAAGCATAATTATAAAAACTCAGTTTATAGTAAAAGGAACCCTTGGGTTCCTTTTTTATTTTGTAAATAACGTTAATACTATTATACGGTGTGTGTGAAGCGAAGCGCATCAAGATTTTTGTCTTATAAATTTTGAGTAGAAAAATACTCAACCCATTATCAATATCACTGGCACCAAAGTTTAACTATACAGGTAAGACATTGTGTAATCAAAACTTTGGGAAAGATGAAAACAAATTTATTTATCATAAAAATAATGATTGCTTGCCTTGGGGTAATTATCCCGGCCAAATTATCAGCAACATTTACGGCAGTAGTTCCGGGTGATTGGACGGATCCTGTAACCTGGGGAGGAATTGCTCCGCCACTTCTCGTTTCCAACGAAGATGTGGTTATACCGGAAGGAATGACTGTGAACCTGGATGCAGATGTGGTGTTTGCGGGTGGATCAAGCAGTATGACTATTGACGGAACGTTATCGAACACTACTTTTAATGGAGTTACCGTAGTTTCCGGCGAATTGGCTGGAGACGGCACGATCGCGATCTGGTGGATACATTTTAAACAGCTTGCTTCATTTTCTTTTTCAGGTATGGTAAATGTCAGGAGCCTGGTGAATGAAGTTCCTGTTCTAAGCATTGGGAACGATCTTAATATTATTGATACACTCGATTTGAAGAGCGGGGTATTGGAATTAGCTGATAGTTGCATTCTTACTTTGCGGGCAGGTTCAACGTGGAAAGTGGATGATGGAATTATATCAATTGCCGGAGGAGAACTTAACCAAGGATATTTGCACAATGTAATGTATGTAGGAACATCAAAAACCACCAGTATCGAATTAAGTATTAATACACTCAAGCATTTGTTTATTAAGATGGATGATGGCAATACCCTAACGTTAAATGATTCTGCAACTACAGTTAATGGAAGTCTTGTTATGACTTCGGGGAATCTTTATCTGAATGGGAAGGAATTGAAAATCAGGAATTCTATATCACAGACCCCGACTTCCAGGATTCGTGGGCATATAAATTCAGATCTGTATTTGAATCTCACATCAGTATCGAACGATACTATTTATTTTGAGAATACCGGGGCAGGAAATCATTCATTAAATAAATTGAGGATTGGTATTTCAGATTCAAATGCGCTGGTGTTGGGGTCAGAGTTAATTATAGGATCGGTATTAGAATTCGCAGCGGGTAAACTTGCATTGGCAAACAATGATCTAATCATTTCATCTTCTGCTTCAGTAAGTGGATACAATGATTCGGCATATATTGTTACTTCCCAGGATGGTGCAGGTAACCTGGTAATGAATGTTAGTACAGGCTCGCCATATACTACTTTTCCTGTTGGAACTTTCTCAGGTTATTCACCGGTTTATATTCAGCAAACTGCTTCCGGCACTTCCGGTAATTTTAGTGCAAGAGTTCGTAACTCTGTTTTAGAGAATGGAACATCGGGTACAGTTTCTTCGGAGATTTCGAAGGTAGTGGATAGAACCTGGTTTCTGAATTCAACAACTTCTACGGTTGATGCAAATATAAAATTAGGTTGGCAACAGGCTGCTGAAGTAAATGGTTTCGACAGAGAAAATGCATATATCAGTAATTATGGAACTTCGTGGGACCAGGTTGCACCGGGCAGTTCAGCAGGCGGAGATTTTAACACATTTGAACTAACCAGGAGTGGAATTATTGATCTGGGACCTTTTGCAGTTATTGATTCCTGGCAGGTAATTAAACTTAATGAGATCAATCCGGAAGCAGCCTTTACCATATATCCAAATCCTGCAAGAGATGTGGTGTCGATAAAAATGCCGGACTCGGATGACTATAAATATGAACTGGTAGATCTTACCGGTAAAATATTGCTTTCTGAAAGCAGCAAAGGATTTAATAAATTTAATCTCACCGACCTGGAAAGCGGATGTTATTTTGTGAAAGTGACTAATTTATCTTCCAATGCAACAGTAACAAAGAGAATCATTAAAGAATAAATAAATTGTAATGCTTCAGAGGTGTTGTTGAATGTTTTGACCACCTAGATACATAGGATTGATAGTGAGTAATTAGCAGAATTATAGTTTCACATATAATCTGCCGAAACTTCAGCTTTGTTGGAGGGGAGCGTCGCTTCCCTTTTATATGAAGTTATGTTTTCTC
>DASWXS010000563.1:0-5001 GCA_036405375.1 Bacteroidia bacterium | reverse complement strand
GGTATACCTGGAAATGTTTCAGTTATTAAAGTTAGTAATTGGAGATTAAGTGATTATGGATTTATTGCTCAAACTGAGGCTGGTGAATTTAAAATCGAGACCATAAAAGACGATATAAATCAGGGGAAATATGCGGAGTGGACCAATCATCCATATATACTTAATAGACGAATGGTAATTAGTTTTGCAGCTTATGATAAGCATGGTTATGAAGCTAGTTTAAGGGAATTTCACAAACAACCTACTGCCAATATGGACCTATGAGTATATTCCTATATAACATCCCCCGACCCTGAAAAATTATATTATTCCCATTGCGCCACTCTAAGTGATATATTTCACCACGTTTTTCAATAAACAGATCACTGTATTCAGGTTGATCTCTCAACTCTATCCAGGTTGTTGTATATAAACCTTCGAAGGGTTCTTTCTCCTTTTTCTCTTCTTCTTTTATGCGTTTTAGCTTAGCAGCTTCAGGATATGGTGTAGGCTCATTATTGTTTAACCACTTTCCGGTTAAACATCCATCACCAAGATCTTCGAATACAAATGCTCCGATTAGTTTTGACATATCTAAATCAATGTTTTTAATAAGTTCAAGTTTCTAATGTTGACTTCTAACTCCTGTAAGTTTACATCTCCATTTACATATAAACTTAGTGATAAAATAAAATGAGCTAGAAAGAAAATATAAATGCTGTTCTTTAATGAATCCTGATTGACGAACTCGCTATTTAATCTTGAAACCAAATTGCCATGTACACTATTGTTTCGAATAGAATATAATATTACACGTATAATAACATCAATAAATTCCTCATGATTTGCAAAGCTCAGAGTATAAGTTGTTGTGCTCGACGAATTTGTAATGATTGTATTTCCGGTACGCATTAATTCCTGTAATTTGACACTCAAACTTTCCGGAATACTCTTCGACTTTTGTTTGTTAACTATGTTTAGATCTGCTTTTACATCAGAAACTGAAGGAGACGTTATATTAGCATATGATTGTCCATAGGTATTCACAATAGCGTTATAGATCGTAGCATGTTTACTTGCAAAGGAATTGTGAGACGAAGAATTGAGTATAGGATTTAATCCAACTTTCTTAATTGCATACCCTTTAAGAACGAAATTTGAAACGAATTTTAAAGTTTTAATTGGAATTATATCAATATAATTGTGTATTAAGTCCCCAATAGTAATGGTTGGCTCAATATTATTGCCCATAACTGATGCAATTGCGTTTACTAAGTATTCAATACCATGTGAATCATTTAGCTTTCCTACGTCCCCAGTTGCAATTCTCTTTCTTTTGCCCAGTTTTAAATAACTATTGTTTATTGATTTCCAAATATGAGTAAAAGCCATATCTGGTCTTTCTGGTAAACAATAATAAGAATCCATTAAGTTTGTTAAAGCAACATATGGAATATCGTTAGTAAGTAACCAGGTTTTATCTGACCAATTTGAACTATATAGAGGCTCTATTTTAAAATTGATAGGTGTAATTTCACTATATAGTTCCTTTAGGTGGCTGTCTTTCGAATAATTGTTCAGTATTTGGAGTAGATTTTCCATTATAATTTATCAGACATATAAGTTACAATAATTAAGGTCAAATTAAATCCAACCCCAAAATATACTTAAGCCCTGTTAATTACTTGATTAAATTTTCTTCTATTTGATTTTCGTTGGTCATTGAACGAACTAAGTTGCTCAAAGATAATATTATAAGTTGATTTTCTATGTATGCTTTTAAATTGTGGCCTATATTGAAAACTATTATTTGATCAGCTTTTTAAAGATTTCGGATGCTATTTTTTTTGCAGTTTCAATATTGTGAAAATGGATTTCATGCTGATACTTAGGCCATTGATTTGTTTCAGCTCGGATACAATAAACAAGTTCTGCTTCAATAGCTTCCGAAAATTTTTTAATATCTGCGCTGTTTGATTCTGAGGGCAATTCAAACAAATATAAATCAAGATGTTTTTTATTATTCAGGCATCCCTCAATCCATTTGTAACCTGAGTAACCATTATATTGCTGCTTATTATATCTGTTTTTATAGGCGCGATAACTTCCGCTAAGACGGGTTTGAATTTTTTGGGTTGTTATTCCAACATAGAAAAACGTATTTGCTTCTTTAACTACATATAGAATGTATTTACTTTTAGGCTTTATTGTTCTAAAGGCATTAATAGGATCAGAATAGATTGAGTGTTTATTAATACCAATTTTGCATTGAAGAATCATAGGGTAGTTCGTTGTTTTCAAACCTACAACAAAATGTGGTTTCTACTATATGTACTCCAGCATCAAAATCACCCCGTAGAAATACCCCCTGTTTTGGAGTAAGTGTAGCACAAAAAAAATCCGTAGTTCGAAAGAGCCATGGGATTAACTACAAATTTAAAATAGCTGTTAATCAACCTTTATAATACGGTACATTCCTGTAGTGTCACGAAGAAGGCAGAGGAAGGCAGTTATTGGAGGCATACTTATAACATACAGGGAACAATACAAAACCCAAAAAGTGGCATTTCTTATAAATTTGTATCTTAGCTACTCTATTCCACAACATGAAAAAACTTCTGCTTACTCTTTTGTGCGCAACTGCTTTTAACGCGGCGCAATCACAAATCACTTACGTTAATCATTTAGCATCCGGTTTAAACGACGGAACCAGCTGGGCCAATGCCTACACCGATCTGCAAACAGCGCTTACCAATACCTCATCGGGTACTATGTGGGTGGCACAGGGAACCTATTACCCGGGAGCTTCCGGAATGAATGCAGCAACATTTAATCTGAAGAACAACGTGCAGATTTTGGGTGGATTTAATGGAACCGAGTCCGGTCCTTCGCAGCGTAATCCGCGTGTAAATATTACTACTTTAAGCGGTGACCTCGATGGCGACTTGATTGCTAACAGTAACGATGCATATCATGTGGTGTCTGCTATTGACGTTAACTCCAGCGCTTCGATCGATGGGTTTTCCATCACACAGGGTTATTCTACCACAGATCCCGGAGGAGGCGTGTATGTGATCGTAACCGGTTCAGGAACATTTGCCCCGCTGATCAGTAATTGTGACATCAACGGCAACTATGCTGCCAATGGTGGTGGTGTGTATATCGAAAATTCGATTGGTACAAACGGATTCAATAACCCCATGTTCATTAACTGTATTATCCGGGATAACCAGGCATCAAATGCAGGTGGTGGTGTAGATATTTACGCTGCGGGTAATTTTCATAATTGTGCTCCTTATTTTGAAAACGTGCTTATAGTTCGTAACACGGCAAGTACCGGTGCAGCTATTATTTCAGAACACTACTCGGCCGGTGCATGTAATGCAACGTTCACCAATTGTACCATGCAGGGAAATATGGGACCAGATCAGATCTTCTTCCTCGATTCGGGCGGAGGAACACTTACCTTTAACAACACCAGTGTATGGGGTGAAGTAGTGAATTCAAATGCAGCTATCAATGCAAACTATTGTAACGTAACCAACGTGGGCGATTATACCGGTGGCGGCAATATCAGCTTAGATCCTTTATATAAAAATCCTGCTGTAACCGATTACCGACTTTCTTGTCAGTCACCAAACATAAACAGTGGTAACGACACTTATGTTGGTGAGCTGAAAGATCTTCAGGATTCTGTCCGTATGAGTGGTGCCGCGGTAGATATAGGTGCATATGAAACCAATTATGGGTTCTTAAGTATTCTTCCCAATGCTTCGCCTTCTAATACCATTTGTGCGATGGACAATGTATCGCTTTATGGCAGTGGTCCGGGTGGTGTAAGTTATGTGTGGACTGGTGGCGTTACCGATGGAATTCCTTTTTCTCCAACCATTACTGACACGTACACGGTAACAGGAACCGATATTAACGGATGTGTGGCAACAGAAACGATTACGGTAACCGTAAATGCCCTGCCATTTATTGGAATTAATTATTCAGACCTTACCGTGTGTATGGGAGGTTCTCTAACTCTTTCAGGAACAGGTGCCCAGGCTTATGCATGGACACATGGTGTGAATGACGGCGTTGCTTTTGTTCCTACCACTACCGAAACATATACGATAACCGGTATTGATGCGAACGGTTGTCAGGCGATCAATATGATCACCATCACAGTAGAAGATCCTTCAACAGTAAGCGCAGGACCTGATATAGACGCGTGCCGTTCAGGAACTCCTTTTGTCACTATCGCAGGTAACAGCGGAGGAGCACCAAATACAAGCTGGACATCATTGGGTTCAGGTTCCTGGTTTAACTCAAATACTGCTACTCCTGATTATTATTTTTCAGGTGCGGATGCTTTAAGTGCCTCTGTAACACTGGTTATTGAAGTACAGTATATAATGTGTGCAAACACTACAGATACGATGGTCATAACAATGCAGGACCCAACCATCTCTTATGCAGGAACCGATATAAGTGTATGTTCAAACACATCAGGTGTTAACCTGGCGGGCTCCCCAACCAATGCAGGAAGTGTGACTTGGGTAAGTTCCGGAGGCGGGTCTTTCTCAAACGCAAATGCAACAAACGCAATTTATTTTCCTAATGGTGATGATATCCTTGCGGGGCAGGTAACACTTGGGCTTAATTCGTATGCGGTTAATCCGGCATGCCCGAGCGATGTAGATTCGGTAGTTATTTACATAAACTCATCACCTGTGATCGTTCCGGTTTCTGATTATCCCATTTGCCAGTCAGATAGCATTTACCTGAATGCAAACTTTAGCGGAGGAACAGCACCTTATAATTATACCTGGAAAACAGCTTCACCAGTTGTTATTATTTCTACCGGAAACAGTGATTATTATTACCCGGGAATGACGGATACTTATGATGTACAGATCACAGATATTAACGGCTGTTCGGCTGTAGATACCTTCACTGTTTATTTTGACGATAGCGAAGATATATCAGGAACAATTAATGTAGGAGCGGGGCAGTTGATGGCAGGTACAGTTT